>CAYNST010000001.1:0-31856 GCA_964399955.1 uncultured Cellvibrionaceae bacterium
GACGAAAAAATGGCCTCCAGCAGTGGTGATGAGGAAACGTCAACAGACCCTAGTGAACTCCCCTATTTCGCCATGCTCTGGACAGATGTTGACACAATCTGAACAGTCACGGGATGAACTGATTAGTTACACCAGACGAAGGATCACTCAGATGAACAAACTTGTTACCCTGGCATTGCCGTTGTTGTTGGTCGGCTGCGCCAGTCAAAGCCCGCAAATGGCAGATGTGGAGTCGTCAAAGTCTGCAGAACAGCAGCGCGCCGCCCAGCAGGCCATGCAAGCCGAAGCAACCCGCCTGGCGCTGAAGCGCAAGATTGCCGTGGGGCGCATCTCCAACGAAACCAACTACGGTCGCAGCCTCTTGCGTACCGATCACAGCGACGATCTGGGCCGCAAGGTGACCGACATGTTTCTGCAGTCGCTTACCAACAGCGGCAACTACCTTATTTTTGAACGGCCGGATGTGGCGCTGTTGAGCCAGGAAGCCGCACTCTCGGGGCAGAGCGTTAATATCGTCGGTGTGGATACATTGGTCATAGGCTCGCTGACCGAGTTTGGCCGCGCCACCACGGGCGAATCCGGGTTTTTGTCCTCATCGAAGCGTCAGGAAGCCACCGCACGGGTTGACCTGCGTCTGGTGGATACCAGCACCGGACAGGTGTTTGCCTCTGCCTCGGGCACGGGCTCTTCGTCCACAGAGACCGCCACCACCATGGGTTTTGGCTCTGTGGCGGGTTACGACGGCAGCGTTAACGATCGAGCCATTGGCGCCGCTGTCAATTCGGCCGTAGAAAAACTCACTCAACTGATGCTCAACAAACCCTGGACGGCGGACATATTGGCTGTTGAAGACGATGTGCTGTTTATCAGCGGTGGGCCCAGTCAGGGCGTTCGCACAGGTGCGGAGTTTCGGGTAATGGCCACCGGCCGCAGAGTCAAATCCTCCACCACCGGCGCCACCATTACCCTGCCCGGCCGGGAGGTGGGTCGGCTGCGGGTGACCGGCAGTTTTGGCCAGTCCGAACTTGAAGAAGGGTCAACTGCACAAATGATTCAGGGCACGCTGGCCGGTTACACGCTCGACCAGTTGAAAGTGGAGGAGATCCAATGATGAAGCTGATAGCTGTTCTAAGCCTGGCGCTGGTGCTGTCGGCCTGCACCCGCTGGCCAACAGAGACCACCCAGGTAGTGGACGACCGGCCCCGGGTGGCGTTCGAAACCCAAAACTTGAGCGGCCGCGCGTCGGCCTATCAACTGGTTATTGACGGCATTGACTACGGCAGTCTGGACCAGTACCTGGCGGGTAAAAACGCGCTGCGTATCGTCTCCGGGCCGCACCGGATTGAGGTCCAAAAGAACGGCGAGACCGTCTTCACCGAAAACGTGGTTCTGGGTGAGAACACCACCCGGATAGTCCGAGTGGTGGCGCATGACTAGAGCGGCGCTGTTGCTGGCATGCCTGTTCGGAACCGGCTGCACCACGCAAACCGGCCTGTACCATTGGGGTAGCTATGAAGACGATTTATTGAGCTATTACCATAAGCCGGCCACGCAGGAGGCGGTCATCGCCCGCCATCTGGAAATGCTGGCAGAGCTGGAAGCCGGGCAGGTACGACCGGCACCGGGTCTGTTGGCGGAGGCCGGCACCTTGCTGTTATTGAAGGGCGACAAGCAGGGAGCGCTGGCTTTTTACCAGAAGGAGTACGACGCCTGGCCGGAAAGCCGCACCCTGATGAACGCACTGATCACCAACCTCAAGGAAGACCGCCCATGAATGCTCTGGGTACAGCCCCACTAATGCTACTGCTGGCCCTGCTTGCCGGCTGCAGCGGAACACCGGTCAAGCGAAGCTCGCCATTGGAAGATGCCCGGCCCAGGTCACTGCTGGTGATTCCGGTGTTGAATAACTCGGTAGAGGTTAACGCGGCCACAACGGTACTGGCCACCCTGCCCCGGGGGTTGGCGGAAAAAGGCTACTATGTGTTCCCGGTCAATACCGTTAAGACGGTACTGGAACACGAGGGTTATTACGAACCCGCAGAGGTTCATGCGACCGCGCCCGAGCAGTTGGCCGGCCTGTTTGGGGCCGATGCCATAGTCTATGTGACGGTGCATCAGTGGACGGCGCAATACATCCTGCTGCAGACCACCACCATCGTGGACCTGGAGTATCGTATCGTCAACCACGACGGGGCGCCGCTCTGGGCATCGCGGCAACGGTTGCAGCACACGCCCAGAAACAACAGCAATACCGGCAGCGCGTTGGGCAACCTGCTGGTGGCAGCGGTCTCTGCGGCAATGGAGCGGGCAGATCCCACCTATTTGCCCTTGACCCGACAAGCCAATGAAGAGGCGTTTTACAGCGGTAAAACCGCCATACCACCCGGCCCCTACGCGGTCAACTATGACGAATACTATCTCGCCTACGACAATCAGTAGCCCCGCCGGGCCGCGCGCACAGCCGGCCCGCACCCCCTCTCCTGCAGCGCATTGTTACCCACCTTGCCTGCGGCCTGTGCGTCTGGGCGCTGGGCTCGCAGTCAGCCCAGTTTGCTTCTGAACATAAAATAGACCGCCCCCAGCAGGCAAAGCCCCGCCCACAGGTAGTCCAGTTTCAGTGGCTCTTTGAGATACATCACCGAAAAAGGCACAAACACAGAGAGGGTTATCACCTCCTGAATTATCTTCAGCTGGCCCACACTCAACACGGTATAGCCAATGCGATTGGCGGGCACCTGAAACAAATACTCCAGCAAGGCAATTGCCCAACTCACCAGGGCGGCGATCACCCAGGGTTTATTGTTCAACTCCTTGAGATGTGCGTACCAGGCAAAAGTCATAAAAACATTGCTGCACATAAGCAGAAAAATGCTGATCACTACGGGAGGCATAGCAGTTTTACTCGAAAGGTTGGGCCAGATCTGGAGGGGTGCCTAAAGCATATTCAGCCTGAGCCCGGCTGTCCAATCCCCAGGCGCGGTTGAGCGGTGTTGCACAAGCGCAGGTATAAAACCGGTGCAAGAGAGCCTGATTGGCCAGGTCAAAAGCAAGCCGGCTGCACGCCAGAAATGGCTGAGAACCTTGAGCCGGCTGGGTGCAAAGGGCAGCTAGCGGCTATGACGACAATGGGAAAGTCACAAGCCGGCAGCTCCCAGGCAAGCTCACTCGCCGCCGCTGCGGTACACCTGCTCACCGGCTCCTATCAATTCTGCGGTGTTGATCAGTTCCAGGTGGGTAAAACTTTGCGGGAAGTTGCCAAGCAGGCGCTGACTCACCGGGTCGTATTCTTCAGACAAGAGGCCCACATCATTGCACAATGACAGCACCTTTTTGAATAATTTTTCGGCATCCTGGCAGCGGCCGCTTAACTGGTAATTGTTGGCCAGCCACAGCGAGCAGGGTAAAAAGGCGCCCTCGCGGTAGTCATCCGTTTTATAGCGGTAGACCAGCCCGTCTATCAGCAGATCTTCTTCTATCTTCTTGACGGTAGCCAGCATGCGGGGGTCATCCGCTGGCAAAAAGCCCATCTCCGATACTTGCAACAGGCTGGCGTCTGTTTCCGTACCGCCGTACTGCTGGGTAAAATAATTGCCCTGCGGATGAACGCCGTTTTTGAGGATATCCTCACGGATGGTTTCCCGCATCTGCTTCCAGTGCTCCAATGGCCCCTTCAAACCATTGGCCTGCGCGTCTTTGATGGTGCGGTCGTAGGCCACCCAGGCCAGTACCTTGGAGTGGGTGAGTTGCAGGCCGTCTTCCCTGAACTCCCAGATGCCGGCATCGGGTTTATTCCATGTCTGGTCCAGATGGGCCAACAGGCGGCACTGCAGCTCCCAGATGCTGTCGTGGGCGTCCAGCCCGCTGAGCCGTGCCAGATGGAGTACATCCAGCAGTTCACCGCGCAGGTCAATCTGAAACTGGGTGCGTGCGCCGTTGCCAATGCGCACCGGGGTGGCGCCGTCGTATCCCGCCAGCCAGGGCAGCTCTTGCTCTTCATCCACTTCTGACCCGTCAATGGTGTAGAGCGAATGCAGCACGGCCTCAGGGTGACTGGCGGCGTCCATTAGCCAGTCGCGCCAGGCAATGGCCTCCCGCCGGCGATTGCGACGCAAAAACACATCCAGAACCAACGCCGCATCCCTGAGCCAGCAGTAGCGGTAATCCCAGTTGGCCCAACCGCCGGGAATCTCCGGCAAAGAGGTTGTAGCCGCCGCCACCATGCCACCGGTAGGTTCGTAGATCAGGGCCTTAAGGGTAATCAGCGAGCGAATGACTTCGTCGCGCCAGGGGCCGTCGTAACCGCAACTGCCAGACCACTCGCGCCACCACTGCAGGCAGGACTGCAGCGCCTCATTCACCATGGGCGCACGGGCAGTCCGGTCTTCCTTGGTAAACGACAATACAAAGGAGCGCTCCTGGCCCGCTTCAATGTCGAACTCCGCTTGAGCGACGGCGTTGTCCTCGGCCTGCACGGGCACGTCTGCGGCAAGTATCAAGTGCCCTTGCTCGTGACTGAAGACCACCGTCCTGCGTTGGTCCATCGCAGGTGTCTCCTTGCCGTAATTGAACCGCGGATTGCACTCCGTGCGCATGCGCACTGTGCCTGAAACCCCTCGTACAATGCGAACAATATGGTTGTGGCAGTCCACCGGCATGAAGTCGGTCAAGCTTACCTCACCACCGGCGGTGCTGAAGGTGGTTTCCAGAATCAAGGTGTCCTTCAGGTACTGCCGTTGCACCTTGACCGGCTTGTCTTGCGGTGCAATAAGCCAGCGGCCATTGTCTTTGCTGCCGAGCAGAGCGGCAAAACAGGCTGGCGCATCAAATTTATGGGGGCAATACCAGTCTATAGACCCGGCCTTGGATACCAGAGCGCAGCAGCGCAAATTGCCAATCAACGCGTAGTCTTCAATGGGTAGTGAGGACTGTTTAGACCCGCTCAAAACCACCGCCTCCTGCGTTATTGAGTTTCCGCTGTGCAGCAGCGGTAGCGCCCACCAGAGCTGCGGCCGCCAATAGCCCGAGCATTATGGGCTTGCGGTTGACGCTGGCTTGCAAATACCAGCTGCTTTCCTTGGACTCGTCGTCAAACCGCCCGTGCGCGCCAAAGTTTTGCTCCACCGGTTCAAAAAGGTTGTCGGGACGTTCGGAGGGTTTGCGGGTGTCGCGGTCGTTCTGCCCGGAGTAAGCCTGCTTGAGTGCCAGGTGATCTCCCACGGTTGGCAGCAGAAAACCGCCAACAATGGTTTTCATGGCGGAGAAGGTATTCCACAGTTCACGGCGGCCATGATCCGCAGCCCAGACGATGGAGCGCGCGGCCACTTCTGGCTGATAAATGGGCGGCAGCGGCTGGGGCCGGCCCTCCAGCTTGGAGCGCGCCCACTGAAATTGCGGTGTGTTGAAGGCGCCCAACTGCACCATGCAGATGCGAATCTTGGATTTCTCATGCATCAGCTCAACGCGCACGGAGTCGGTAAAGCCGCGAATGGCGGCCTTGGCGCCGCAGTAGGCAGACTGCAGGGGCACGGACCGGTAAGCCAGCGCAGAACCCACCTGGATAATTTTGCCAGAGTTTCGCGGGCGCATGCGCTTTAACGCGGCCCGCGTACCGTAGACAGTGCCCGTGTAGGTGACATGTGTAATCCGATCAAATTCTTCTGCGCTCATTTCATGAAAGGAAGAGAACATGGTAACCATTGCCGAATTCACCCAGGTATTGATAGGTCCAAGCTCCCGTTCAATCTGGTCTGCGGCGGCCTCAACCTGAGCGGCGTCAGCAACGTCGGTGGGTATGATCAGGGCTTTCCCGCCGGCACGCTCCACTTCTGCTGCTGCAGCTTCCAGGCCCACCCTGCCCCGAGCAAGCAAGGCAACAGCCGCGCCACGCTTGGCAAATTCCACCGCAGTTGCTCGACCCACGCCTGCCGACGCGCCACTGATGACCACGACTTCCGAATAATTGTGTGCCACTTATTGAATCTCCCAAGATTGTGCAGACCCGTCGGCATGCGACAGCCCGGCCGGTCTGGCCACCCATGAATGACAACAATTACGTAGCGGTGCAGATAAGCGACCAAATGGGCTTTACAGCCGCTGCGCGACAGGTGCTGCAGGGGACATTCATCCACCGGCGCAAGATGGCGGACCGGCGTCAGGAGTTGAGAAGGCGCCTGGCTCTTGAACAAAAAAACCTGTGAGTTGACTCAAGCACACTCACAGGTTTAGTTGCAGTCATGGCTGTGAGCCCCAGTTAGCGCTCGTACTTGCCTATCAGCTCGCCGCCGGCCAGAACATGGCCTTCCATGGCGGCCAGCAGTTCGTCGCGCGTGGCGCCAAACTTAATGTCCAGCACGGTATCCAGTGCAAACACCTGAAAATGATAGCTATGCGCACCGTCCTCGGGCGGGGGTTTAGGACCAAAGTAGCCAATTTCACCCCGGTCATTCTGCCCTTGCAGTGCGTCCTCCAGTTCAGCCACATCCTCCTGGCCCGGGACGGATTTGGGCAACTTGGTCACTGCGGCCGGAATGTTGTAGATCAGCCAGTGCACAAAGGGCGGGTTTTCGGCAGCGTCCGGGTCTTCCATGAGCAGCACGTAGCTTTGGGTGCCCTCCGGCCCTTCTTCCCAGGCGACGGGCGGGGAGATGTTTTCACCTTCTTCGGCGGAGAACAGCGGCGGTATGGTGCCACCGGGTTCAAAGGCCGGCGACTGCACCGCTAATGGCTCTGAACCGGCGCCCGCCCCCAGTTGATCAAGCGCAAGCGTGGGTGCGTTGATGCCGCGCGGCTCAGGCGGCGTAGGATCGTTGATGCGGATATCGGCGCCCCAGGCATTGGTGGGTATGCCGGACTGCGGCCGGCCTTTATTTTTACCCGTGTAGCTGATGCGGTACATAATGCCATTGGTGTCGTCGGTCAGCAGCAGGGCTCCGTCCGGTGTTTGCGCAAGACCGGCCAGGCGCCCTTGATGCCCCCAATCCTTGCCTTTGCGCAAAAGAAAGCCGGTGGCGAAAGCCTCAAAGGCCACCGGCCTGCCACTGTCAAAGCGGATGCGCAGCACTTCGTAGCCTGATGGTGGTTTGCGGTTCCAGGAGCCGCGCATGGCAACGAAGGCGTCCCCTTGATAATCCGCCGGAAACTGCTGGCCTGTGTAGAAGGTCATCTGCATGGGTGCGGCATGTGGCGTATAGTAGCCCACCGGTTCAACGCTGCGGGCGGCCCATTCGGCGTGGGTAATATCCCCCGGCGGTGACTGCGCCGGGAAAAATTTGCTGTCGTCGTACACCCAGGGCCAACCGTAGTTATTGCCCTTTACAATATGATTCAGCTCTTCATGCTGTTCATTGTCTCCCAGCCAGTCGGTGCCGTGGTCCATCCCCCACATCTCGCCGGTATCCGGTTCAAAGTCGAAGCCGACGGTGTTGCGCAGGCCGCGAGCAAAAACAATGCGGTTGGAGCCATCCAGGTCCATTTGCAACATGGTGGCGTGCTCCGGGTTGCTCTCGTCGCAGGCATTGCAACTGGAGCCAATGGACACGTAGAGTTTGCCGTCCGGCCCCACTTTCAGGGTGCGGTTGGGGTGCTGGCCCCCATCCGGAAGATCGTCATGCAGATGCTCCAACCGCCCTAGCGTGCCGTCCTCCTTGATCTTGGTGCGGTACAGGTCCACATCGGTAGCCAGAAACAGGGTATCCCCATGAATGGTGATGCCATGCATCATAGGTCGTCTCGCCACCGTTTGCCGCACATCTGCCTGGCCGTCGCCGGTGGTGTCCCGCAACATGAGAACATCACCCACCTCCCTGCGAGTGACATAGACCGTGCCGTCGTCATTGACGGCGATCATTCTCGGGTTAATCAAGTCTTCTGCAAATACCTTGATCTCGAAGCCTCGCGGCAGGCGAATGTGCTTCAGCCGCTCGTTAACCGGCAGCTGTTTGGGTTCCACCACGTGATTGAGTATTGCCACGTTGGCCGCTTCGGGATCTTCCAGTTGTTTGGATACCGGCCAAAAGGCATGAGCATTGGCCGCGTGAAATAACGCACCTCCAAGTACAACAGTAACCAGTAGAGTTCGGACGTTTGGCATGAGATGTCCCTCAGTGTTTTCAGCTGATGCAACAGCAAGGACGGCAGCTTCTCAAAACTGCAACACCAGTGACAATTGATCGATAATTGTGCTTTTGTACGACCACTATTCCTTGAGGGTTGGCTTTGATCACGAGTTTTTTAGGGAGACCAAGCTTGGCAGCGCGCGCCTGCAGGAGGAAGTTTTGGATGGCCGACGCCCGAGCGCAGTTTGTAGCGCTGCACCCAGATAAGCAGGCCGGGACTCCGGCTGTGCAATCACAGTGCTGCAGAAATGGAAAAGGGCGTTGGCCGGAAACAGCCAACGCCCTTCATTGACGATTCAGCTCCCGTGAGCCGAGCCGTTATCTTTTTTACCCGGCAAACCCTAGTCCACCAAATCAAAGCGCCAGGCGGCCGCAGGCACATTGGGGTCTATTTGCTCCATCAGCAATTCGCCCGTTTCGGCATCAACATAGAGGTAGGAGCTGGCCTGCCAGATGTTGCGAATAAGGAACGCATCGCCGCTTGGCTCCAGCGCCCATCTTGCACTCCACCAATTAGCCTGGATTGCACCTATCTGCAGCTGCAGATCCTCGGCGTGCAAATACTGTTGCGGTTCATCGCGGCGACGAATCCGGTAAAAGCCGTCTCCGGGCTCAATCACCCACTCCAGACCGGCGGCGTCCAGCTCCGTCACCATGACCGCCATGCCCTCATCATCGGCTGACAGACGGTTTTCAGTCAGAGCATTGCGGATGACAAAGCCCGCCCCCACGGGGCCAACGATGGTGTCGCAGGCATCAACCGACAGGATCCAGTCGTGCACCAAATCTACACTTTCCCGGTCAACAACATTGCTGCCCACCGGTGGCATGCGGTGCTCGTCCTCTGCGGCCAGGCGGTGCCAAAGAATGGACAGAGACGGGTCGCCGGGGGTCAGCAAGAGGGCGTCAACCAGTCCAAGATCACCCTGCAGCGGCTCCTGATTACACACGCGCATAAACAGTGGGTCTGTGGTGAAGCGCAGATCCATGGAGCTTTGACTGGTGCCACCCGGCCGGTGACACTGGGAGCAGTTGCTGTGCAGGAAGCTGCGCGCCCGATTATCCAGCGACTGGGTCAGGTCTTTGCTGTTGGGTAGCTGCAGCCGCCGAATAACAGGACCGACGAGCTCCGCGAAGAGACCGAGCTGCTCAAACATATCAAGTTGGTTGGCCACCTCGCCGGTTGGGTAGATACGGTCGCGGTTGAGTTGGCGCGCCTCCAACCCCAGGCTGTAACCGGCGGCGGCGGTGTGGCACTGGGAGCATTCTGCACTGCTGGGGTAGTGCCAAATCTGGTCGCCGTACTCAACATCCAGGCTGCCATCTACCAGCGTCGCTTCGGTTTGTTCTTCGTTCCAGCGGTAACTGAAGCCGCTCCAGCCCGTATCGCTTTGATGCATCATCAGCCGGGTTTCGATCAGGGCGTCCTGCAGGCGGAAGTTTTTTACCAGCACGGTGCCTACCGGCAAGTCGAAGTCACCATCGTCTTCTACGTCTATGACAGCGCCCTCCGGCAAGGAGATAAAACGCTCTTTGTCGGCATTGTCCGACCAGAAAGGCTCGTTGATGTCGTAGCCAATCAGGGTGTCTGCGGGCAGGCGCGGGTCTGCGGGGTCTACGCAGCCGGTAGCCGACAGCAGCTCTGGCACGGGCTGCAGCTCCTCGTTGATCTCGACAGGCCCTATGCGCGAGACACTGCCGCCACTGTGGTCAATAACGTAGAGCTCACCGCGACTGTCCTCGGAAAAGCCGGAAATGCGCTTGCCGCTGCCCAGCAGCCGCAGCCGCTCGTAGCCGCCATCGCCCTGCGGGAACAAACCCCAGATCACTCCGCCGATAAAATCACCAAAGATATACACGCCGTACAGATTCGGCTGGTCGCTACCACGGTACACGTAGCCGCCCGTCACCGACTGCCCCTCGGCGTGGGTGTAGTCCCACACTGGCGGCACGAACGGGCCGTCGTGCTGGCATCGGTTGCGCGGATGCTGCCCTTCGTAGCACGGCCAGCCGTAGTTGCCGCCGTTGACAACAATATTGATTTCTTCTACACGCGCCTGCCCCACATCACCGGCCCACAGCTCGCCCGTTTCCCGGTCGAAGCTCCAGTTCCAGGGGTTGCGCAAACCGTAGGCGAAGATTTCCGGCAGCCCGCCCTCCACCAAATTGCCCGGCGCGGGTTCGCCTTCATCGGTCAACCGCAGTATGGAGCCAAACGGAAGTTCCAGGTTCTGGGCGTTCATACGCGGATCGTCGCCGGGCCCGCCGTCGCCAAACCCAACGTAAAGATACCCGTCAGGCCCAAATTTGATTTGGCCGTTGTTGTGAATGGTGGTGGGCTGCTCGGCGTGATAAATGCTGTCACGCAGCGGTGCTCCGGTGTCATCCAACGCCAGAGAAAGACCGCCGTCGTCGGAGCGGAAGCGCGCTATGTGGGACTGCAGCGGTGCGCCCTCACCGTCTTCGGAAAAAGACAGATAGATATAGCCGTTGTCTTCGAAATTGGGGTGAAAGGCCAGCGCAAAGAGCCCGCATTCATAACAGCCATCGCCGCCAAACACCAGGTTGTAATGGTCCTTAAGATCAATGAACTGGCTAATGTCATACTGGTCGTCTTGTCTTTCCAAGCGCCAGATCACGCCATCTTGCTGGGTGACGTACATGATGTCGTCGTTACCGGGCAGAAAACTGAGCCCGGTAGGCAGGAAGAAGCTGCCCTCCGGCACCAGCGGAGAAAGGCCGATTTCCGCCGGTTGCTGGTAGGCTGTTGCCACGCACTGAGCTTCGGGCGGTGTAGGTTGTGGAACTCCACCACTGGATGTGCTGGAAGAGCTGGAACTGGAGCTGGAGGAGCTGGAAGAGGTGCCTCCCGTACCGGATACTTTGGATTTACCGGACCCGCTGCTGCCACAGCCCGCCAGGACCAGCAAAATTGAAAGCAACAAGGCAAGCTTGTTTTGAATCATCGTGAACACTCCGTATAAACGATTTGCGCACAGGAACCGGCCATAGGTCAGAATGCGCAGGACCCAGCGGGAAAGCCGCAACGCCCTTGAGGTTAGCCTGCTGGACTCAGGATGAATGAGTACCCTGCAGACATTTTTAGACACAGCGCTGAAAGCAAAGCTTAACCCGCCAAAGTGATGGTGTTTTAACCGGGTTCTACGGTCTCATGAGATGCCGCTGCAGTCAATCCTTTGACTGGCCAATTGATGAACAACGCACAGCCGAGAGGCCCGGTTGGCGCAGGCGGCGGGGAGTGTGTAGGGGTGAAGAACAGCGCAGGAAGACACGCACCACAGCGTGCCGGAGCGCTCGCAGCAGATGGACAACACGCTGAATTGAGAGGGCTGCGCCTGTTGCTGGCAGCCACCGCCAGGGTTTACAAGCCCGCGCAATGCACAGTGTCTTTGCCCGAGGCCTTGGCTTGCAGCAGTGCCTGATTGGCCAGGGCAAAGGTCTGTTCAAAGCTTGAACGCGGCGTAGACTCGGCAACGCCGGCGCTTAGGGTTACCGAGAACGCGCCTTGTTCACTGGGAAATACCTCCTGTGCCACCATAGCGCGAATCTTCTCGGCAAAGACCGCCATGTCGATGAGTCGAGCCCCCGGCGCTACGACCAGAAAACGGTCATCCGACCAGTGACACACCAGGTCCGTTGCCCGACTGTTGTTCATCATCGTCTGGCCGATGGTGTGCAAGATTTTATTGGCGCAGTCGTGGCCATAGCGCTTGGTGAGCCTGGCGAAGCCGTCCACATCCAGCAGCACCATGGCACAGGGCCTAAGTGCGGTGCCCTCCGCGTTGTAGAGGCGGTGCATTGCTCGCCCCATGCCACTGCGGCTCATGGCACCGGTCAGTTGGTCGCGGTCGCTGGCCGAGTCGCCTTCATTTATCGGGTCCCCACTCGAAGCCGCAAGGGCCGCCAGGCGAGCGTCATCCATGGCCAGCCGCCTGCGGATGCGCAGACTGTGCCGCACCATCCAACTGGCAATAAAGCCAATCCAGACAATCAACAGCCCCAAGTACCATTGCCACTGTCTCACCCACTGACCAACAAACACCAGACGATCCAACTGCAGCTCATGTCGGCCCAATGGAATGGGATTGGGCAAGTCAAAACCCAGTTTGATGACGTTGGACAAATCAGGCTGGGAGCGTTCTCGCGGAACGCCGAAGTTGGCAAGCCACCACTCGGCCACCGCGAAATCTTCCAAGGGCAGATGGAGCGGTTTGGCAAAGTCTTTAACCGGTACGCTGACGGCGTTGAACTTGGCGGTATCAGTATTTCCCACTGTTGAAAACAGCGGGTCGTGATTGCGCATGAATACGCGCAGCCGAGGAGACTCGCCTGAATACCTCAAGCTGACCTTCAGGCTGTCGTAGCTTGAAACGTCCACACCTTTCGACTTTCCGTCTCCAAGGCTGACCAGAACGCCGCAGTATTGCGACGAGTCGCTGGCATTGATCTCGCAAATAGCCTTGGTTGCTCGCTGCTCGTCCCAGTATGCCTTGCTGCTGCCGCCATCATTACCGTCATGAAACAACAACAGCCGGCTGTCTGCATTGGGCACGACCACCAGCTGCTTGCTGGGCAAGAGTCCGTGAGCAAAAGCTGCCAGCAGCGATGCAACGACAGCCACAAGAGTAAACTTCAATGACAAAGGAGGCAGCATAAATTTGTTCTTGATTTACTCAGCAGATGTTGGTGACCAGGTGCTCGTCCGGGTAGATATACCAGCGCTTATCCGGCAGAATTTTTTGGCCGACTATGGCCTATAGGGTGGGAAGGGTACCCGGAAGAACAGGCTTGTATGAAGAGCCACCCTGCCTATCCACATTTTGATGTGAATTAGTGTGGGTGTTGGGTATGCGCCGGCCCACGGTTAAACACTTTAAGCTTAGTCAATAAACCGAGCCTGGCAACAGCGGACGGCCAGAGACAGGGCATCAACGGGCAACCGGAAAGAGCCGTCGGGCTGGAGGAGTACAGGTTTTTCTGTTGCGATAAACTGCGGTTCAAGTGCCAAAAACATGGGGCGGCGCGGATGTACTGCACAAAGGCACTCCGAGATTAATGGCAGGTGTTTACATTCGCAAGCTTGCAGGAGTGCCGGCGCTGCGACTAAGGTCACTAGAGGAGAGCCGCCAGACTCCCCTGCAATAAAAGGTATCAGGTACCCCAACCTGCGGGCGGCTGGGCGATTGCATGCCCGGAAGACCCCGCCAGCTCACCCGGTTTATCAATGATCTGCACAGAGCTGGCTTGCGGCCCCTCTTCCCCCATCGACGGCTCGAATCGCACCTGCGTTCCTATTGCTATGCGCTCGAAATCATCGTGCAGCACCGCGTTGCGGTGAAAAAAGAACTCTTCGTTGTCACTGGCCACCTTCAGAAAACCATAGCCCTCCTGGGGAAACAAGCGGACCACAAAGGCCTCGGGTTCGCCTAACGGGCGCGGGTCAGAGAGGGTGGCTGGCGCGTGCCGCTTAACGTCGCCACGACTCATCTCCCGATGTTTTTTGGCCTGCTTCTCTACCGCATCAAACGCATGGCGAATGATGGGGCGCAGTTGCACGCTCATGTCT
Organism: uncultured Cellvibrionaceae bacterium; assembly: GCA_964399955.1. GTDB lineage: Bacteria > Pseudomonadota > Gammaproteobacteria > Pseudomonadales > Cellvibrionaceae > CAYNST01. The sequence continues at coordinate 13,702 of CAYNST010000001.1, forward strand.
TCCACTATTTCCTCTTTGGAACCCACCAGATCCAGTTTGGGGGCCAAAGTCGCTTCGACCCTGACGCGGTAGGGATTGCCAACGTTGTGCTGATGTTGTGTGCACTCCACTACGACGCGGCAGGCGACCAGCCCGCCGGATACGCGATCTAAATGCTCGGCCCGTTCATTGATATAGTCTCTGATCCACTGAGAAGTCTCAATGTTGTGGAAAGCCACTTCTAGAGGTACCTGCATACACCCTCCTCAATCTCATTTAAGTTATGCCTCCGCAGCAGTAACACCCGCTGACAGATGATGCTGCGGCTGGGTTGGACCGGCCCGCTTCTGCCGCGCAGAAGACAAAAAGGAGGTCACGGTGTAGGGCGTGATGCATATGTGATGCCAGTGTCTGCAAAAGAAAATCCTGTCAAAACAATAATTTCCAAGAAGCAGGCGCAACCCCGCGCGTTGCGCCTGCTCCGCCTCAAACTCTTGAGCAAAAGAAAGACAGGTGCAAACTCAAGCTGGTGCAGGCGCGGTTTGCCATCTCGCCAGACTTGCGCAGAATAAGCCAAGATTTACTGGCGTCTGCGCCATAATTACGATAATTGGCCCCCTCTGTACAATCGCCGCCCGTCCGTCAATGACTATTAAGGCTATGCTTCCACATTCAAACTCGCTTGCTGCCATGTTGGCCAAACGCCAACAGCCGAACAGGCCCAGCAGCAATAACTGCGGCTAGATCTGATTCCTGCACCTATGCGTAAGGGCTTGCAGTCCGCTTTTTATGAGCAATATTCGCGGGTACACGTACGCTTAGCTGTGAAAGCCGTGCATAAGCCGCGCAAAGCATTGTGCCAAAGACAGGCGCATGCGGTTTGACCCGTAGCAGGTTTATATATTCAGCTCATCCGTTTCATCTTGATGAGCTGCCCATGCCAGCTACACATTAGATACCGGTTTTACCATAGTCTGGTCGGCCGGTTGCAGTTATCAGGTTCCATTTTGAAATAATTTCAACGGATCGCAGTGGCTGGTAAATATTACAAGCATTCGGCAGATGATGGCCGCCCCCTGAGCCGCTTTTGTTTCTGCTGATAATAGTGAACCCTGCCACGCACGGCTAAATGCCGGGTAAGCAGGAGATATTTGGCAAAGTCTCAGTCAGCATCACTCACGCTATATTTTTCTTAACGGCCCGGATAATCTCTGGCATACATTTGGCATTCGCTTGAGCATCTATGACAGCAACAGCATCCGAACTCCGTATTTTTCAGTATGAGACCTGTGTGCAGAATAGATTTTTTTACTTGAGATAAGGGGGCAAATTGCGCTTGGTAAGCGCGCTCTTTTTGGTGCGCCTGTTCAATTTGCGGGCGACTACTACAGCATACGGTGCCCGCTACCTTCCTGCCCTGGGGTGCGTTTTGATGCTGCGCATGAATGCGACCGTGTAGACTCAAACTGATGGAGCTCTCACCGCAGCGCAGCAATTCAACACTGACGCGTAATGATCCATAAGCGGCTCAATCAATTTAAGGACCTCTAATGACAGGCTCTACTCAACATCGTATTTTAGTGGCCGGCGGAGGTGGATTCCTTGGCAGCAATCTGTGTCGGAATCTACTGGAAGAAGGTCACAAGGTAATTTGCCTGGATAATTTTTCCAGCGGAAGCCGGCGCAATTTGGAGCCGCTTTCAAGGTTCCATAATTTCTCAGTCATTGAGCAAGACGTATGCGATCCGGTTTCAGTAGATGTTGACGAAATATACAACTTGGCCTGTGTGGCATCGCCCCCCCAGTATCAGGAGGACCCGCTGCAGACTCTGCGTACCAGCGTAGAGGGTACCGGCAACCTACTCAAATTGGCCCAGGCAAAGCGCGCGCGCCTGCTGCAAGCTTCAACCAGCGAAGTTTACGGCAATCCGCACAGTCATCCCCAGAGTGAAGACTATTTTGGTAACGTGAACCCGATTGGCCCCCGCGCCTGCTATGACGAGGGCAAACGCTGTGCGGAAACCCTCTGCATGGATTACCACCGCGTGCACCGGGTGGACATTAAAATTGTGCGCATTTTTAACACCTACGGCCCCTGCATGCAGCCCCAGGACGGCCGGGTTGTGTCCAATTTCATTGTACAGGCACTGCTGAACCGGCCCATCACCATCTATGGAGACGGCAGTCAAACCCGTTCCTTTTGTTATGTCGATGATTTGATTCTGGGCCTGCGCCGACTGATGGCATCGCCGCGCGCGGTGGTGGGCCCTGTGAATCTGGGCAACCCCGGGGAGTTCACCGTATTGGAATTGGCAACCCAGGTCATCAGGATGACAGGTTCCTCCTCCAGTATTGTTTACCAGCCGCTGCCCAAGGACGACCCGGTCAAACGCCAGCCGGATATCAGCCGCGCCAAACGCCTGCTGGACTGGGAGCCGCGGGTGAATCTTGAGCAGGGCTTGGGCTGCACTATCGATTATTTCGAACAGCTACTGAACGAGAATGCATCCATCGTCGCCAGTTTGGCAGACAACTACATCACCAAGGGCAACGCTTTTGGTGGCCCCAAGGAGATCGTGATATGAGCGAGCGAATTTTGATTACCGGCGGTGCCGGGTTTGTCGGATCCCATCTGGCGGATCGGCTACTGAACGAAGGCTACCGGGTGCGGGTGTTGGACAATCTGACGGAACAGGTGCACGGCGACGCCGGCTGGCCCGCCTACCTTGATCCTCGCGTGGAGCGAGTGCATGCGGATGTACGCGACGCGGCCAAGCTGCAACACGCCCTGCAGGATGTTGACGGCGTCTACCACTTTGCCGCCGCGGTAGGTGTTGGCCAAAGCATGTACGAGATCAACCACTACACAGACGTCAACAACCGCGGCACCGCCGTGCTGCTGGAAGCCTTGATAAAACGTCCGGTCAAAAAACTGGTGGTGGCCTCCAGCATGAGTCTGTACGGCGAAGGCCTTTACCAAGACAGCTCAGGCAATATTCATGCACCGGCAGAACGCACCGCCGACACCTTGCGCCAGGGGCAGTGGGAGTTGCAATACAAGCAGGAAGCGCTGCGACCCGTGGCCACGCCCGAATCAAAAACGGCGTCACCGTCGTCGGTCTACGCCCTTTCGAAGTTTGATCAGGAGCGTCTTTGCCTGATGGTAGGCGCGGCTTACAACATTCCTACCACGGCATTGCGCTTTTTTAATATCTACGGCACGCGGCAGGCGCTTTCCAACCCGTACACCGGCGTCCTGGCCATTTTTTCTTCTCGGTTTCTCAACAATAAACCGCCGGTCATTTTTGAGGACGGCAATCAGCGGCGCGACTTTGTCAGTGTTCATGATATAGCTCAGGCGTGCGTACTGGCACTGGAAAACGACAAGGCCACGGGCGAGGTTTTTAACATTGGCAGCGGCCAGAATTACAGCATCAGCGAGATAGCCAGCAAGGTAGCTGAGGTGCTGGGCAAATCCCATCTCCAGGCCGATATTACCGGGGAGTATCGGGTGGGTGATATTCGTCACTGTTTTGCGGATATAGACAAGGCCCGCCGCCTGCTGGATTACACGCCGCGCGTTACCCTGGAAGACGGGCTGACGGAGCTTGCCGAATGGCTGCAGAGTCAGCAGGCGCATGACCGCATCGACAACATGCGCCAGGAGCTGTCCAGTCGGGGGTTGAGCCTATGACACAAGTGGATAACAACGCTGCGGAGACCCGGCTGGGGATACTGGAGTGGTTGCGGCCCGGCGAATACGAGCGTGCCGAGACTCTGCTTGTGGACCTGCGCAAGCTGGGCGTAAAGCGTCTGCGCACCGGCTTGTCCTGGGCAGACTGGCACACCGCCGAGGGCAAGGCTTGGTTTGACTGGCTGATTCCCAAGCTTGCCGCCCAAGTGGAGCTGCTGCCGTGCTTCACCTATACCCCGCCGTCGCTTGGCATCGAAGCCAAAACGTCTTCCCCGCCGCGGAACCCGAAAGCCTACGCGGATTTCATTGATGTCATGATCACTGAATACGGCGAGCATTTCGAGTGGCTGGAACTGTGGAACGAGCCCAACAACCTCAACGACTGGGATTGGCGGCTGGACCCGGAATGGCAGATTTTTTCCGAGATGGTTGGCATGGCGGCCTATTGGGCCAGGCAGCGCGGCAAAAAGACTGTGCTGGCCGGTATGTGTCCAACCGACCCCAATTGGCTGGAGCTGATGTGCGTACGCGGCGTGCTGCAACAGATAGACGCGGTGGGGCTGCACGGTTTTCCCGGCACCTGGGAGTTTGATTGGGACAGTTGGGGGGACAACCTGCGAAGCGTGCGTGCGGTACTGGACAAACACAGCATCACGGCCGAGCTGTGGCTGACCGAAGTGGGCTACTCCACCTGGCGCCACGACGAGATCATGCAGGTGAAGAAACTCATCGACGCACTTGATGCACCGGCGGATCGCGTTTACTGGTACTCCGCCTACGACCTTCATCCCTACGAAAATCATCAGGACGGATTTCACGAAGATGAGCGGCACTATCACTTCGGTTTGATGACCGCTGCGGCGGAACCCAAGCTTGCGTTTCGGGTGTGGCAGGAACGCGGCTTGGCGGGATTGCGGGAACTGGCCGATACGGTATTTCACAAAAGTGCGGGCCTTAGCCGAGAGCCTGCGGCGCTTAAGCGCGACAAAAACATCACTATCTTAACCAGTGGGCCCAAGCGCAAACCGGTTCTGATAACCGGAGGCGCGGGTTTTGTCGGCACCAATGTCGCCGAACGGCTGCTGCAGCAAGGTGAGTCCGTGCTTATTTTTGACAACCTGGGGCGGCCGGGTGTGGAGCGCAACCTGGAGTGGTTGTGCAAGACCTACGGCAGCAAGGTGCAATTGGAAATTGCGGATATCCGCGACACCCATCTGGTGCGAGACGCGGTCCACCGCGCGGCAAAAATATTTCACTTTGCCGCGCAGGTTGCAGTCACCACCAGCATTGATGCACCGCAAACCGACTTTGACATCAACATGCGCGGCACTTTGAACATACTGGAAACACTGCGCCAGATGCAGTCCCCGCCGCCGCTGCTGTTCACCTCCACCAATAAGGTGTACGGCGCTTTGGACGACATCCGCTTCGAGCGGGCAGGCCTGCGCTACCAACCGGTAGAAGCGCGGTTTGCCCGCGGCATCAGCGAGCAGCAGCGGCTGGACTTTCACAGCCCCTACGGCTGTTCAAAGGGCGCCGCCGACCAGTATGTGCTGGACTATGCCCGCACCTACGGCATACCGGCGGTGGTGTTTCGCATGAGTTGCATTTACGGCCCGCACCAGTTTGGCACTGAAGACCAAGGCTGGGTTGCCCATTTTCTGATTCAAGCCATGAAAGGCAAGCCATTGACCCTTTACGGCGACGGCTGTCAGGTGCGCGACATACTGTTTGTGCAGGATCTGGTGGACGCCATGTTGATGGCACAGGACAAGATGGAGCTTTTGACCGGCCAGGCATTCAACATTGGTGGCGGCGTTGGCAACAGCACCAGTCTGCTGGAGATTCTGTCGCGCATAGAAGCCACAACCGGCCAGCCCTGCCAATACTCCTTCGCCGACTGGCGCCTGGGGGATCAGCAATACTACGTCACCGACACCCAGCTGTTCCAGGCGCAAACAGGCTGGAGACCGACAACCTCCATAGACGACGGCCTGGCCCAGCTGACCCAATGGGTGTCCGAGCATTTGTTTGGTCAAGCCAACACCCTGTTCGCCCTCTCTACCAAAAAAGGAGCCGTAAGCAATGCCATCAACCGGTAATCTCGCCCTGGACGAGAATTACGCACACAGCACCGCACCCATGCAAGCCGCAGTATTGTCCCAGCCCGGACAGTTTAGCGCTGAAAGTCAAAACCGCCCGCAGTGTGGGGCGGATCAAGTGCTTATCAAACTGGAGGGGTGCGGTGTGTGCGCCTCCAGCCTGCCCTTATGGGAAGGCCGTGAGTGGTTCCACTACCCGGTTGAGCCCGGCAACCCTGGGCACGAAGGATGGGGGCGAATTGTCGAGGTGGGTCAGGCCGTGGCCGGCCTCGCCGTGGGCCAACGGGTGGCCTGCCTGGCCGGCAGAGCCTTCGCAGCCTATGTCAGCGCCACGGCGGACCAGGTGGTGCCCCTGCCGGCCAGCCTGGACGACATGCCTTTTCCGGGGGAACCGATTGGTTGTGCAATGAACATATTCCGCCGGGCCGATATCCAAGCCGGGCAGCAGGTGGCCATTATTGGCGCGGGTTTTCTGGGGCTGTTGCTGGTGCAGCTCTGCGTTGCCGCCGGCGCTCAGGTCTATGTGCTGTCGCGCCGGGCAAGTGCCCGGCAATTGGCGGAACAGCTGGGTGCGGGGGCCAGCTTTGACACGGAAGACTGGTGGGGCAATGCCCACCGGGTGGTCGAACTGACCGGGGGGAAAGGGTGCGAGCGTGTTCTGGAGGTGACGGGTTTGCAATTTGCACTGGATACCGCCACCGAGATGGTTGCCGAATACGGCCGACTGGTCATTGCCGGCTACCACCAGGACGGTCTGCGCCAGGTCAATATGCAGAAGTGGAACTGGAAGGCCCTTGACGTCATCAACGCCCACGAACGCGATCCCGAGCGTTACCTTCGGGGTGTAGAAGAAGGCATTGACGCCACCCTGGCAGGCCGTATCCGCCCACAGGACCTGCTGACACACAGCTTTGAGCTCTCGCAGCTGGACCAGGCATTTCAGATGATGCTGGAGCGCCCGGACGGATTCATAAAAGGATGGGTAAGGCTATGAACGCTTCAACGCCCACTCTTGCACAGCCTGGCACCGCCACCTTTCCTACCCCGGCACCGCCCAAGCTCGGTTTCATAGGCACCGGCTGGATCGGACGGTTGAGAATGCAGGCCCTGCTGCAAAGCAATTGCGCCGAGTTTTGCGCTGTATACGACCCCTCCTCCGAAGCCGCACGTGCGGCCGCCGTGCTGAAACCCGGCACCGAGATCTACAGCAGCATAGACGCCTTGCTGGAAGCGGACCTGGATGGCGTGGTCATCGCCACCCCCAGTGCGTTGCACGCAGAGCACTGCCTGCAGGCGCTTGCGCACGGCTTGGCGGTGTTCTGCCAGAAGCCCCTGGCACGAACCTTTGACGAAACCCAAAGCGTTGTGTCTGCTGCGCGTGCCGCCGACAGACTGCTGGCGGTGGATTTTTCTTACCGGCACTTAGCGGGTATGAATCAGTTACGCCAGCTGCTGGGCTCCGGTGAGCTGGGTCATATTTTTTCTGCGGAGCTGGTATTCCATAACGCCTACGGTCCGGACAAACCCTGGTTTTACGATGTGACATCTGCCGGTGGCGGCTGCGTCATGGATTTAGGCATTCATTTGGTGGACCTGGCGATGTGGTTGTTGAACAACACCGAGGTGCAGGAGGTGTCCAGTCGCCTGTTTCATCAGGGGCAACAACTGCAACCGCCCCTGGCTGTGGTGGAAGACTATGCGCTGGCGGATGTGCAACTGGGTGAAACAGCCCTGCGACTGGCGTGCTCCTGGAACGTGAGCGCCGGACGCGACGCGGTCATTGAAGCCAGCTTTTACGGTACTCAGGGCGGTGCTGCGCTGAGAAACGTCAATGGCTCATTTTTTGATTTCGAGGTGCACCGTTTCAACGGCACGGCAGCCCAGCAACTGGCGGGTTACCCGGACGACTGGGGCGGCCGCGCGCTGACTGCCTGGGTTGAGCAACTGGCCGGCAGCCCGCGCTACGACTCCTCGGTTGAAGGGGTGCTGCAGGTTGCCAGGCTCGTCGACCGGATCTATGGCCGATGAACGTTTTGATGACCACAGACACCGTGGGCGGGGTCTGGACCTACTGTATGGAACTGTGCGCTGCGCTGGCGCCTCACGGCGTACACATAACACTTGCCAGCATGGGCCGCCAACTGTCCGCTGAGCAACAGCGACAAGTTGACGCTCTCCCCCACGTCAGGTTGCACGCCAGCAACTACAAGCTGTTGTGGATGGCCAATTCCGCCGCCGATGTCGTCAGCGCCGGCGAGTGGCTGCTTGAACTGGAGCGCGAGACCCAGCCGGACATTGTTCATCTGAACGACCTGGCGCACGGCGGGCTCGCCTGGAAAGCCCCGGTCCTGCTGGTGGCACATTCCTGCGTGTATTCCTGGTGGCAGATGGTGAAAAACCGACAGGCACCCGCCGAGGATTGGCACGGGTACAAGCACACAGTCACCAAAAGCCTGCGCAAGGCAAACCTTGTGGCGGCACCGTCGCAGGCCATGCTGGATGCCTTTCTCAGCAACTACGGCCCGGCCAATGCGTCGCTGGTGCTGCCCAACGGCGCAGACTTTCCTCCTCTGGCCGCATCGCCACTGCAGTCAGTAACGCACAAAGAGCCGCTGATATTTGCTGCGGGCAGGCTGTGGGACGAAGCCAAAAACGTGGCTGCCCTGACAAAAGCCGCCCCGCAGCTTTCCTGGCCCGTCTATGTGGCCGGTGAGCAGCGCCCCCCCGGCACTGACGCGCAGAACACGGTATTGGAGGGAGTCACCGCACTGGGTCATCTTGACCGCGACGACTTGGCCGCATGGCTTGCACGAGCGTCCATTTATGTGGCCCCTGCCCGCTATGAACCCTTCGGCTTGGGCATTCTGGAGGCCGCCCGCTCCGGCTGTGCATTGATCCTGGGCAATATTGCCAGCCTGCGGGAAGTTTGGGGCGATGCGGCCGCCTACGTGGGCGCTGACGACCCGCAGCAGCTTGGCCGAGCCGTCATGTCCCTGATCAACAGTCCGGGACGACTGCAACACATGGCCGAACGCGCCTGGGCAAAAGCCCAAGAGTATTCCGCCGCACAAATGGCAGATGCGTATATGGCCACTTACAGAGATCTGCAATTTCCACCCAAAGCCAAGCCGAGCGGTTTGGTCAGATCAGCAGCGGGAAGCTCACCATGAAATTCAGCCTTTTTTACCACTCTCTGGTTTCTGACTGGAACCATGGCAACGCCCATTTCCTGCGCGGTGTCATTACCGAGCTGCAGGCGCTGGGGCATCAAGTAAACGTTTTTGAACCCCGCGACGGCTGGAGCCGTGAAAATTTGCTGCAGGACCATGGCGAGTCCGCCATTGAGCAGTTTCAGGCAGTCTATCCCCACCTGCACAGTCAGTTTTACGACCGTGACAGTCTTGATATGGAACAAGTGGCCGCAGACTCCGATGTAGTTATAGTGCACGAATGGAACGAACCCTGGCTGGTCAACGGTTTTGGCGAACTGCGCAACCGTCTGCAAAAAAGTGCCAATGGCGGCCTGGACTTCACCTTGCTGTTTCACGACACCCATCATCGCTCGGTCAGCGACCCGGTCTGGATAAAGCGCTTCAACCTGGATGCCTACGACGGCATTCTCGCCTTCGGCGAGGTGTTAAGCCGGGTTTACCGCGCCCACGGCTGGAGCGAGTACGTCTGGACCTGGCACGAGGCGGCGGACACCCGCATTTTTTATCCGCGTCAGCCCGGCTCACATCACCCAAAGGGTGACCTGATCTGGGTGGGTAACTGGGGCGACGACGAGCGCAGTGCTGAACTGGAGGCCTTCCTGTTCAGGCCGGTGCGCGCCCTGGACCTGGACTGTCACATCTACGGGGTGCGGTATCCGCAGGAGGTGCTGCACAAGCTCAAGCAGGATGCCATCGCCTACTGCGGCTGGCTTCCCAACTTCCAGGCGCCAGAGGTCTTCGCCAATCACGCGGTAACCGTGCATGTGCCAAGGCGCTTTTACGCCCAGTCCCTGCCGGGCATTCCCACCATTCGGCCGTTCGAGGCCATGGCCTGCGGCATACCTTTGATTAGCGCGCCCTGGTCCGACTCCGAGGGCCTGTTCACCCCCGGGGAGGACTACCTGGTCGCCCGGGACACAGCCGAAATGCAGCAGCATTTGCGCACCGTCTTGCAGGACCGTGACTTTGCCCGGCACATGTCCGACCGCGCGCTTGCCACCATTCGCAGTCGGCACACTTGCGCTCACCGTGTGCAGCAACTTATGACTATTCTGGATCGGTTGCGACCGGGGGACCGGTTTGCAGACACTCTTGAACACAGGTCTTCTGAAGGAACTCCCGTACATGCCTGAAAACAAAAAACTGAACATTGCCTTCTTTGGCTCCAGTCTGGTGTCTTCCTACTGGAACGGTGCGGCCACCTATTATCGCGGAATTGTCAAAGCTCTGGCGGACCGGGGACACCGGATTACCTTCTATGAACCGGATGCCTTTGACCGGCAGAAGCACCGCGACATGGACGATCCGGACTGGGCAACCGTGGTCATATACCAACCGACTGAAGCCAGTGCACGAGCTGCGCTTGAATCCGCTCAAGGTGCTGACATCATTGTGAAAGCAAGCGGCGTGGGAGTGCTTGATGAATGGCTGGAACAAGCAATACTGAATCATCGCAGCAGTCGCTCGCGAGCCGACACCTTAAAAATATTCTGGGACGTCGATGCTCCGGCAACGCTTGAGCGGGTGCACAATAATGCCGATGACCCCTTCCTTGCGCTGATTCCGCGCTACGATTTCATACTGACCTACGGCGGCGGTCAGCCGGTAATAGATGCCTACCAGGCCCTTGGTGCCCGCATGTGCCGGCCCATCTACAACGCTTTGGACCCAGGCACACACCACCCCGTCAGTCAAGATGCCCGTTTTCACGCCACCCTCGGCTTTCTCGGCAACCGTCTGCCGGACCGTGAGGCGCGGGTGCACGAATTTTTTTTCAAAGCCGTGGCGGCCTTACCGGAAGCCACCTTCATGCTCGGTGGCAGCGGCTGGCAGGAATACGCACCGCAATTTGACAACCTGAAATACCTGGGGCACGTCTACACCCGCGACCACAACGCCTTCAACTGCAGCCCGCTGGCGGTGTTGAACATCAACCGCGACAGCATGGCACGCACCGGCTTCTCGCCGCCGACACGCGTGTTTGAAGCTGCGGGCGCCGGAGCCTGCCTGATTATGGATTACTGGGAAGGTGTGGAGCAGTTTTTACAGCCCGACAAAGAAGTTCTGCTGGCGCGCAGCGGTGATGATGTGGTCAACCACCTGCGCGACCTGACGCCGGAAAGAGCCAAGGCCATTGGTGAGGCAGCGCGGCTACGCATATTGGCCGAACACACCTATCAACACCGGGCACTGCAGTTTGAAGCTTTGATGGGAGAGCACTTTCCCCTGCGGGCCTCGGCCTGAGCGCAAAGAAGCCCGGCAAAGTGCTGCCGTGAACTGACAGGCAAGAGAAACCTCCAATGAACAAGTTAAAAATAGTCATTTTTGGACTTTCCATAACCTCATCCTGGGGCAATGGCCATGCCACCACCTTTCGAAGTCTGGTCAAAGCCCTGGCGGAACGCGGGCATAAAATTACGTTCTATGAAAAAGATGTGCCCTGGTATGCCAATCAGCGAGACCTGGCCAATCCACCCTTTTGTGAGACCCGGCTCTATAAAACGGTAGAGGAGCTCAAGCCCTTTGAGCAAAGCCTGGCCGAGGCGGACTTGGTGATCCTGGGCTCTTATGTAGCCGATGCCGCTCGTTTGACAGATATCATCACCCGCCTGGGGCCGCGTTGCTTGGCCTTTTACGATATCGACACCCCCGTCACTTTGGCCAAACTGGAGGCCGGAGACTACGAGTACCTCACGCCGCACATGGTTCCGCAATTTGACCTGTACCTGTCTTTTACCGGCGGGCCGACCCTGGAGAGGCTGGAGCAGCTGGGTGCTCAACGCGCCCGTCCGCTGTATTGCTCGGTGGATACCGATTTGTACCACCCGGAGCGGCACACCGCCCCGCCTGTGTATGAGCTGGGCTATCTGGGCACCTACAGCACAGACCGCCAGCCAACGGTGGAAGAGCTGCTGATCAAACCGGCTCAGCAGGCACCGGGCAAACGCTTTTGTGTCGCCGGCGCTCAATACCCCACCGAGCTATCCTGGCCCGCCAACGTCCAACATATAGAACATATTCCGCCGCAGGAGCACCGGCAGTTTTACAACGATCAAAGATTTACCTTGAACGTCACTCGTGCTGACATGATCCAGGCCGGCTACTCGCCGAGCGTGCGCCTGTTTGAAGCCGGTGCCTGTGGTACACCCATAATCAGTGACTATTGGCAGGGGCTGGAGTCATTTTTTGAATTGGGTACGGAACTCCTGGTAGCGCGCAATAGTGATGAAATGCTGCAATGCCTGGAAACCCCCGAAGACGAACGGCAGGCCATGGGGCGACGCCTGAGAGAGAAGGTCCTGAGCGCTCACACCTCAGAGCATCGCGCCCTGCAGCTTGAGCGTTACTGGCATGAGGTGTGTACTCCGGCAACCGCCTGAGGCAGCCGGCTTAAAGCTGAAAGCACCATCACAACCCTTTGTTCACACGGGCCGCGCTCACGGTAAACACAGACTTGGGAGAATTATGTCCAACGCGATACAACAACAAATTTCCGACCTGGGACCCTGGTTTCATAATTTGCACCTGCCCGACGGCACGCAGACCGCACCCGAACATTTTTTGGGTGACTTTCCCAGCTACAAGTGGCGGGAAATTGCCGAGCATCTGCCGCAGGACATGAGCGGCATGCGCGCCCTGGATATAGGTTGCAACGCAGGGTACTACAGTTTTGAGCTGGCAAAACGCGGCGCGGAAGTCACCGCCCTGGACATTGACGAACATTATTTGAAGCAGGCCCGCTGGGCGGCCGAGGCCATGGGACTGGCCAACAAAATAGAATTTCGCCACTGTGCCGTCTACCAGTTGGCGCACGAGCCCGAGCAATACGATCTGATCTGGTTCATGGGCGTGCTCTACCATCTGCGCTACCCGCTTCTGGCACTGGATATTGTGCGCAAATGCTGCAAGGGGCAAATGGTGTTTCAGACCATGACGGCTCCCGGCGATGACGTTTTCCCCGCGCAGGCGGACTACGGCCTGCAGGAACGGGACATTTTAAATGAGCCCGGCTGGCCGAAAATGGCCTTCATTGAGCACCGCGTTGCCAACGACCCTACCAACTGGTGGGCCCTGAATCACGCAGGCGTTGAAGCAATGCTCAGGGCTGCGGGATTCCAACAGATCCAGCGAATTGCTCATGAAGTCTACACCTGTAATATCTCTGCTGTGCCGTCCACCTTGGCCACCAACGAACTGAACTGCGTGCTTCAAACGCCGGGACGGGTTGATACCGCAGGCAACGCGTGACATAACGCCTGCTTTGCCGGCAACGTTTTTTGGCACTGAACCTGCTACAGACTGTATACAACCAATCACCCGGAGCAACCACTTATGAAACGACCCGACGATAACGACATGATGCGACAGTTGGATATGGCCGGCTTGCCCAACGACGACGAGGCAGATCAAGACGAAGACGGCGATACCGATGAAGACGAAGTGGATGAGGCGTCGGAAGATTCTTTTCCCGCGAGTGATCCGCCGTCCAGTTACTGACCGTATGCCCGGCGTCGCCTTGCCGGGCATGGCCTTTTCCAAGCAAAAAAAGCCGCTTACGCGGCTTTTTTTGTCCGGTCAGGGGTATCTGCTAGTGTTTGCTGGCCCCCATCTTGCCTTGCGCCCGAACACTTTCTTCGTACCACTGACGCACCTGAACCAAATGAGTCTCTTCCTGATGCAGCGCATGCTCAAAGCGCTTGGCCATATCCGGAAGTGACATATCTTCCGCCAGTTTGATCAGCAACTCCCAGGCGGCGTTGTCCGTTAGCTCGATAGACAGCATGGCCTCCAGGCTCTGGCTGACAGACGTTCGGGGATCCACAATCACCTTCAGCAAACCCATGCTTGCCACCCCAGAGGCGTCTGCGTCCGGAGTCTGTGCCGTGGGGTCTGCTCCCAGTTGATGGAAGCATTCAACCAGCATTTCAAAGTGCTCGGCTTCCTGCTGCCGAAACTCACGCAGTGTATCCAGAGGAATATCAACGGCAGCCATGCCGTTCTCCGCCGCAAAGCTGCACTTGGTAATTAACTGTTCGTAGATGCGTACTCCCTGCCGCTCAAACGCCAGCCGCTCTCCCAATTTGTTGATGAATGTCTCCGGATGGTGGCCGGTTGCCATCTTCAGGGTGGATTTCAGCGCGCCCTTGACTGTTCCCGGCATGGGCACAGACCCTAAAGGCTCCGAGGTTTCCAAATAAAACCGCTTCCACGCCAGCATGGAGCTGCCGTCACTACTGTCCGCGACCGCCAGGTTTTCTGTATCCGTCATTTCTCTGCTTTGAATAGGCGCCATATCAACGCCGGTCTTGTTCATGCCAAGTTCAGATGTTTTTTCCATGATTCAATCCTCGTATATTTTGGGCTCAGGCAAATTTGCGGGTAAGTTCGGTGCCCGGACGCCAAACGTAATTGGCGGCAACGGCATCGGACGGCACACCCTCTGAGTTGATCTGGCGACGGTACTCGATGGACGCTTCACCTTCCTGGCTCTTGGGGACAAAATCCGGCCCCTTGGCACGAAGATCAATTTCGTTTCTCAATGTGTTGCGCACAAAGTCGCGCTGGCTTTGATAGGCAATGGGATTGGGCATGAATTGCGGCAAAACCTCTGCCGGGTCACGACGATCGTACTTTTTGAACAACTCCGTCACGACATTGAGATGCCCCAGCTCGTAATCCAGGAAGCGCTCCCAAATGGCCTTGATGCGCGGATTACTCTCGGCAACCATGCAACTGTAGTAGTTGTAGGCTTCGTTGGCTTCAGACAACATCCATTTTTCCAGCCAGGTTTCATTGGGATCAATCATGGAGCCGTAATGAGTGACATGCTGCTCCTCGATGGAGGCGATCTCTGCATAAAGCCCCCGAGCAACCGGGTCACTGAAGGTTGGGCCAATGGTCATGTAATAGTCGCGGGTTTGGTACTCCGCCGACAAAATGGTCAACGCGTTCATTTTGGAAATAGGATCTGCAGCTTTGTGATCGTAGTGATGCCTTAGCTCATCTTCCGGAGCGCGATGTTCGTCTATGGTCGGACGGCCCGGCAGAATATCCGTGTAGCTCTGCAGGATGTTATTGGCATCTTTGCCTTCCACTCGGTCCATCAGGGCGGAGTACCGGTACATGTGGTCAAAATCTTCCAACATACCGAAGCGGTAGGCTTGCGCCAGGTAAGGGTCCGGCTCTTGCTGAGCAATTGCTGCTGTGACTTCAATGGCAACCTGTTCAAACCCGATGGTGGTTTCCAGGGGGGAGTGATCTGCGCCCAGCAGCCAGTTGACCATGGTTTGCTGATGATGCTCCACCCGGCGAATCTCTGCCAAGGGTAGCCGAAGCGCTCCGTTGAAAAGTCCGCACATGTGCTGGAACCGATTGGCCTGCTGCTCCATACCATTCATCAAGATGATGCGGACGCGTGTGAAGGCATCGTCATCCAGCTTGCTCATGGGCTTGGGTGTGAGTTCACGCCAGGTGAATTTCTGTCTGTCCAGAGGCGTGCCTTTATTGTCAAACAAATTGATAGCCATACATTAACCTCTTCGATGGGTAGGTCGGGTACACCCGGCGACTACAGCAATCGGTATGCCATAACATTGCCTATCTTCTGCCACCAGAATGTTGAGCAGAGGCAAGAAGCTAAGCAAAGAGGCTCCTCTTTTCACAGAACTTTTAATTTGCTTACATTTCCTCTTGAAATTTTTACATGGCGGGGGGCCGTCCCCCTGCCATAGGCTCACTGCAGGAGGTAGAACCAAAAAAATTCACGGGTATTGGTCCCCGAAGTGCCTCGGCGCAGGTTGCACAGAGGCAACATTATTTCTGGAAAATCACTACAGGCATAGGACTTGCTTTGCAAGAGCAAACAAACAGATATGGAGAATGTGGTATGAGCAATTTCCCGAAATTTTTGGCGATGGGTTTGGCGACGTTTACTCTGGCGGCCTGCGATGTAGAGCAAACGCAGGAAGGCCAGATGCCAGAAGTGACAACAGAAAGCGGGCAGATGCCCGAGTATGAGCAAACTCAGGAAATGGAAATGCCCAGTGTGAATACCGAAGGCGGCCAGCTGCCCCGCTACGATGTAGAAGGTCCAGACATTGATGTGGGCATGGAGGAGAGAACGGTTCGCACTCCCACTATAGATGTCAATATGCCCGGCGATGACGAAGCAGAAGTTGCCGAGCGTCAGGATCTGCGCGAGCCTCAGGCAGGGCAGGAAGGACGGCAGGAATTTAGCCAGGGGCAAATGGACCGGTCCGACAGCCAGCAACTTGAGCAGGATCAGGCCAGTCGAGCCGCTGACGAAGAGCTGCGACAAACTCAGGTTCAGTCTGCCGACTGAGCACCCAAGGTGTGGGGGCCGGTGCCAGGCAGGCCCCCTGCTTCCACTTGGCTATACAGGTTACCTTCCTGCGCCCTGCCCCCAGTTGAACCCAATGTGGCCCGGCATTTTTAAATAGACAGCTCCAGGCTGCTGTAAGCAATGGCCCCCACAGCAAAAAACAGGAAACTGCTCTGTCGGCTTTCCGGTAGCTCTTCTTTGAGCACGTTAAGGACAATACCGCCTGCAAGAAACGCAAACAAGGCACTGGTTAACGCCTCCCCAAGCGAAAGGACCAAGCCCGCCACCCAGCCCAGGATGACGGCGGCAGCAAGAACCCAGCGACCCAGCCTCCGGTAGGTGTCTTTGTGGTCCTCGCGCAGGCTAAAATCATTGACCAGGAAGTGCAGGCCCATGGCCAAACCAAATAACAGTAGACCAAACCGGCTGTGGGAGTCTCGGCTTACCAACAAATAACCTATGAACACGTTGTAGATGGCGAAAGACAGGATGTGGAACCAGAAGACGTCGTTGCCGGTGGTGGTTTCACCCTCTCCACCGCGGGATTCCCGCCGCCTCTGCTGATGAAAGCCCACCAACTTGTCCAGCCCGTAGAAGACGATAATGCCTGCCAAGCCCACCAGATAAGCTTGATGATCGGCAAAGGGAAGCCGCTGCCAGCGACTGTTCATCATCTGATGCGCTTCGCTCAGCTCGGGCAGGATATGCAGAAACACATACGCCACCGATGTGCCTCCGGCAAATGACAACCAGCGACTGCGCGGGACGCCTTCCAGAAACCGCAATTTGTCTGCGTAAAGATGAATGCACATCAAGCCAACCACTACCAGAAACTGCGTAACTATCATCATTAATCCCGTTGCGGCCCGAACACCTGTTGCCGACCCTTTTGTCATTCAGTAATTAAACAAAGCGCCTGTGCGCTGCACCCTGTCGGTTCTGAAAAAGTTGTTGATTCATCCAACACTGCAAACATTCTGCGGTTGATGCTTTGCTGCTCCTGTAGCAGCCGACTGTAACTCTTGCACTGTCGTCTGTAAATTCAGACGCCAGGAGCAAGCCTTCGGCTTGGGCATATGGACCGCTCGGGGCCGACCGGCACGGTTTACTACTCGGCACCCATGGTCTGTTTCTTGCTCCTCCCACTGTAGCTACATTCATTTGTTGAGGATTTGATCATGGGCGTGAACGCAATTGATTTGCTGGTAAAAGACCACGATACCGTTAAAGCACTACTGGAGGAACTGACCGAGACCACTCCTCGTGCAGAAAAGAAGCGTGCAGAACTGCTGCAAAAAATTGAAGACGAGATCCGGGTACATACGCAGTTGGAAGAAGAAATATTTTATCCCGCCTTTCGGGATGCCGGGAAGCGCGAAGAGGCGACCATGTATTTTGAGGCCATGGAAGAGCACCGCGCGGTTGAGGCTCTGATCCTGCCGGATCTGAAAAAGACCGATGTGAGCACAGACCAGTTCAGCGGCCGGGCCAAGGTTCTCAAAGAAATGATCGAGCATCACGCCAATGAGGAAGAAGAGGATATGTTTCCCAAAGCCAAGGAGCTTCTGAGCCAAGAAGAGCTTGAAGCCCTGGGTGAGCGGATGCTGAAATTGAAATCCAGCTTGGAACGTTAATCCCAAGTGGGCCGAAGGTTCCGCCGCTACCGGTAAATATTGCTTGTCAACCGTACTGGCCGGATGATTCCCGCTCGACCGGCGCCGGTTTTATCACGTAGAAACCCACTCTTGCAGAGACAAGGCCCGACGGTGCCGGCGTCTCTGCCCCAGGTGATCATCTACGGGAGTCAAGCATGCGTCAATTTATCC
>CAYNST010000001.1:31956-162486 GCA_964399955.1 uncultured Cellvibrionaceae bacterium
GGCGTCTCTGCCCCAGGTGATCATCTACGGGAGTCAAGCATGCGTCAATTTATCCTCCTTGCCGGACTGACTGTCTTGGCCGGTTGTAGCTCAACCCAACCCAATGCACAGAAGGGGCCGCCAGTACCCACCGCCTCACCCAATGCGCCCCACCAGGAGCCCGCCTTTCCGGAGCAGACTCGCGCCCCTCAGTCCTCCACCGCCTTTGTGCTTAACCGTGACACCATTGCCGAAGGACTGGAACACCCCTGGGGCATGGCGTTTCTTCCCGACGGCAGGTTGCTGGTGACCGAAAAACCCGGTCGCCTGCGCTTGATCACTCGGGACGGTGAGTTGTCTCAGCCAATCTCGAGCGTACCTGAGGTTGACTCGCGAGAACAAGGCGGACTGTTGGACGTACTGCTGGCAAAAGATTTTCAGGACAGCCGACGGCTGTATTTCAGTTTTGCAGAGCCTCGCGACGACGGGGAGACAGGCACGGCTATAGCTAGCGCACGCCTGGCAGACGACGAAGGTCGGTTAGAAAATGTGGAAGTTATCTTCCGCCAGCAGCCCTCCTGGGATTCGGCCAAACATTACGGGTCTCGTCTGCTGTGGGATGAAAACGGTCTGCTGTATGTGACCCTGGGTGAGCGGTCCGACGAAGAACCTCGCCAACTGGCACAAGACCTGGACGCTCACCTGGGCAAAGTCATACGCATTCATCCAGACGGCACAATACCGGAGGACAACCCCTTCTTTGACCAAGACAATGCCTTCCCGGAAATCTGGTCCTACGGCCACCGGAACATCCAGGGCGCGACAATTCACCCGGATACCGGTGAGCTTTGGGTAGCTGAGCACGGTCCCAACGGCGGCGATGAACTCAACAGGCCAGAGGCCGGCAAAAACTACGGCTGGCCGGTCATTACCTACGGTATAGATTATTCCGGTGAGCCCATTGGCGACGATATCACCCAAAAAGACGGTATGGAACAACCCGTTTATTACTGGGACCCCACCATTGCCCCGGCCGGCGCGCTTTTCTATCAAGGGGACATGTTCTCCCAGTGGCAGAACAACCTGTTTATTTCTTCACTTAAACCAGGAGGGCTGGTGAGACTGGAGCTAAGCGATGGGCGCGTAACCGCTGAGGAGCGGTTGCTGAAGGACATTGGCCGTGTTCGCGACATAGCTGAAGCCGAAGATGGCGCCCTATGGATAATCACCGATGAAGAAAATGGCCGCTTGATAAGATTGAGCCATAGGCGGTAGTCCTGCCTCCACAGCGTCTGATTACCCTTAAAACTTAAGCAGAACCCAGACGGCAATCAGAAAAATAAATACGCCGTCAGGACACGAGTAAGACTAATAAGCCGCCTAAACTGTTGCTTTGCGAAGCAGGACCTGGAGGAGGTGCAGGCGTCGTGCAAAGAGGAGTAGACCAACGTTGCGGCAAGCCGCCGCAAGCGTTGGTGCTGACTTCAGTGAATGGCTGACCGTTTAGTGCACCATTTCCTGAACGCGGTTGAGCATTTGGTGGCTTCTGCGCTGCTCTGGCAAGATACTATCTGCAATAAATGATTGCGCAGCCGGAGAGAGGTTTTCGGTTTTTTCAGTATAGTTTTCATTGCCGCGGTCTTCGCCCTGCTCCAGGGCGTTGATAGCGGACTTATCCCCAAACAATTTTGCGCCGCCTTCCACCATTTTGCTGAAGCTGCCCCACATGCCAGAGCCTTGCTCCGGCTCGCCGCCAAGCTCTTGTATTTTTTGGCTCAACAACTGCGCGCGCTTCTGGTGTGATTCTTGTAAATCTGCCAAATTTGAAGCAATTATTTCATCATCCACTTTCTCCAAGCACTGACCATAGGTTTCTACCGCTGCCAGCTCATCCTGCAAAAAGGAATTGAGATATTTTATGTCTTGCTGGGCATCTTGGGTATGCATAGTCATGGGGATTTCCTCATATAGGTTGCTAAAAAGAGCTGGAGAACAGTAATTTCCAAATTTTCCCCCAGCCTGGTAAACATTGTTTAACAAGACTCGGGCCAACTTTTATATAACATAAATAATAAATAATTCAAACTCGTCAGCGTCCCAGCCCCACAAACCCCAACCACCCGCTCGGGTGCGATAGGGCCCATCTTGATTGGGTGGATGATCAACTGGCGGAAAGCGGTGTACAGCTCAGCGCCCGCAGCTGTTGCACGGCAAAATATTTTTTCGTTGCATCTTGAAACGCTTAGGTTTCTTTACCATACTTTTTGATTCAAAAAATCTGGATGCAACCCTATGCCCCTGTTTCTCCAGCCCTGCGTCACACTGCGGCGGATACTGTCGGGCCTTTTTCTAGCCCTGTCCCTGACAGCAATTACAGCGCATGCGGTTGCACCTGTGGAGAAACATGGCGCGCTGGCGGTAAAGGGAAACCGGATTGTGGGCAAGACCGGGCAGCCGGTGTCCCTGGCCGGACCCAGCCTCTTCTGGAGTAATCTCAACTGGCAGGCGGAGCGTTACTACAACGCCGATGTGGTCAAATACGTGCGCGAGCAGTGGAATGCCAGCCTGATCCGGGCAGCCATGGGTGTGGAAGACGAGGGCGGTTACCTAAGCAAACCGGATCACAACTTTGCCAGGGTTCAGGCCGTGGTGGATGCGGCCATCCAACACGGATTGTATGTCATTGTCGACTGGCACTCACACAAGGCCGAACAACACCCGGATGCGGCTGTGGAGTTCTTTGCCGAGGTGGCCACCAAGTACGGTGGCTATGCCAATATCATCTATGAGATCTACAACGAGCCGCTCGACAACGCCAGCTGGTCCAAGGCCATCAAACCCTATGCCGAAAAGGTGATTGCACGTATCCGCGCCATAGACCCAGACAACTTGATTGTTGTGGGTACACGTGCCTGGTCACAAAGGGTGGATGAAGCTGCCGCAGACCCCATTACCGGGCACAGCAACATAGCCTACGCCCTGCACTTCTATGCCGGCACCCATAAACAGGCACTGCGGGATACGGCGCAGAAGGCACTGGACGCGGGCATAGCGCTGGTAGTTACCGAATGGGGTTCTGTGAATGCGGATGGCGACGGGGGGGTGGACAAAGCCGAGGTACGCAGGTGGATGGACTTTTTACGCAACAACCATTTGTCGCATTGCCTGTGGTCACTGCACGACAAGGACGAAGGGGCATCTATCCTCAAGCCTGGTACTCCAGCCCATGGCAAATGGACAGACGCCGACCTGACCGAAGCCGGTTTATTCGGCAAAGCTATTATTCGCAATTGGTCCAAGTCGCTGGCGGTCAAAGCCGCAGCCGGCCCCGAAACAGACTGAGACAGCCCGCAAAAGGGCCGTCCGGTTTGCCCGTGAGGCTAAGGCGACTGGCGACGGCTGCGGCTTGGCGCAGCCCCTGATCTGCCACGACCCTCTGTTGCTGGACGACCACCTCCGGCGTTGCCGCGCGGCTGACCTGTGCGCGGCGCAGAGCGCGGCCTGTTGACATTCTGCGGTCTGGGCGCACGGCCACCCGGGCGGGATTCCGGCAGCAGATGCACCGGCTCAAACTGCTCTATTTCCTTGCGCGGCAAAACCTGTTTGATCAGCCGTTCTATGCCCGCCAACATGTCAAACTCGTCCGCACTTACCAGAGACACCGCCTGACCGGTGGCACCGGCTCGACCGGTGCGACCAATTCTATGCACATAGTCCTCAGAAACATTGGGCAGATCAAAATTGACCACCTGCGGGAGTTGGTCAATATCCAGCCCCCGCGCCGCAATATCGGTGGCAACCAATATTCTGACCGTGCCGTTTTTGAAATCCGCCAGGGCCTTGGTGCGCGCCCCCTGGCTTTTGTTGCCATGAATGGCTGCGGCGTTGATGCCGGCCGCCTCCAGATATTTAGTCAGCTTGTTGGCACCGTGTTTGGTTTTGCTAAATACCAGCACCTGCTTCCAGTCGTTATCCTTGATCAGATGAGTCAGCAACGCCGGCTTGCGTGCCTTGTCCACCGGGCAGATCCACTGTTCTACCGTGGGTGCGGTGGTATTGGCGGGGCTGACCGAGATCTCTACCGGGTTATTGACCAAACCGCGCGCAAAGGTACGAATTTGATCGGAAAAAGTGGCCGAGAACAGCAAATTCTGCCGATTCTTGGGCAGTACAGCCAAAATTTTGCGAATGTCATTGATAAAGCCCATATCCAGCATGCGGTCGGCTTCGTCCAGAACCAGGACCTCCAGCTGAGTGAACTTGACTGCATTTTGCTGATAAAGATCCAGCAGCCGGCCGGGGGTAGCCACCAGTACGTCCACGCCTCGGCGCAGCGCTATCATCTGCGGGTTGATCTTCACACCGCCAAACACGACTGCCGAGCGCATAGGCAGATATTCACCGTAAGTGGTGACGCTTTCGGCAACCTGCGCCGCCAGCTCGCGTGTGGGCGTCAGTACCAGTGCACGCACCTGGTTGGCCTGGGCACGCGGCCCCTTGGACAGCAACTCAAGAATGGGCAGGGTGAATCCTGCAGTTTTGCCCGTACCGGTCTGGGCAGCAGCCATGACATCCCGGCCTTCCAGCACCGCTGGTATGGCTTTAGCTTGAATGGGAGAAGGTGTCTGATAGCCCTGTTTGGCTATGGCTTTCATTAAAGGATCGGATAAACCCAGGTGGGCAAAACTCATATAATGTCTCTGCAACTACGGCGTTAGGTAGGGGTGGAGTGAACAGCTCAACTCGCGGGGGCGCAGCTTACATCAAACTGACACGGTATGCATGAAGAAAAGCCTCGGAGCGAACACTTATTACTCATATTGGTTGAAATATGATCATTGCCACCCTTCGGACAGACTGATGCGTCCTGTGGCGGCAGCAACCGTCGCTTTCGCCTGAGCATATGACTGCTGTGGGGCAAATTTGATCAACCGCTCCGGTTTGAGCAAGTTTTACATGAAAAAGCCGATCTTTATAAACCCATTGGCACCTGAGTGTCCTAAACGGGAGGTATTGAAGATTCAAGCGCAGTTCGTCTCTAACGGCAGGCTGCCTGCTGCAGATGCACAATTGTTCCAAACCAACTTGCTTAACCGGTTTATAAAATAAACGCCGCCTGCCAACCCTGTCCCCGCCATTGACCCCCGTAAATTCCAGCGCAGCTGCGCCCGAGGCCAGCGTCAAAGCCTTCCGCTACGACAGCAGGCGATGCAGGCCTTGACCACTGCTCGCAGTGCAGAAGCGGCGCACAGCAGCGCGTTAAAAACTTGGCCCGAATCCTGCTGCGACAGTCTAAATGGAGGCGTCCGGCCCAAGATGTCTGCGGCTGCGCCTGATAACAAACACCACCGCCGGCCAGGCGAAGAAGGAGTGGATAATGATGAAGAAGATTTCTTTGAAACAAATAACCCTGGATAGTTCCCGGGCGCTCGCGCTGAGCGCAGTGGGTGTGATGCTGTCCGGCACCGCCGTTGCTCAGCAGCCGGTAAACCCGCCACCGAGCCAGGATCAGTCGCAGTTGACGGGTCAGGCCGAGCAGTCCGACCGCGCAGAAATCCGCGTGCAAGAACAGGCACCGCAAATTCAGCTGCAACAACCCGCCACCAATGTGACCGTTGACCAGGCGCAAACCCAGGTGGAAGTAGCCACTGATCGCCCGGAGGTCAGGATTGAGCAGCCGGACCCCAAGGTGACTATTGACCAGCCGGAGCCTGAAATCTCCATCCAGCAGGCAGAGATGGAGGTGGTCGTCAATGAGGCGGAGCCAGAAATAGAGGTGCGGCAAGCAGAACCCGAAGTCACCGTCAATCCCGCTGAGCCCGAGGTTGAGGTGGTCCGGCTGGGTGCCGACGGTGAAGAAAGGGAAACCCGGCAGGCCCAGGCCTCGCAAAGTCTGCTTCAGGTGAGTCTTGATGACCTCAAGGATAAAACCGTGGTCAACAACCAAGGTGAGGAACTGGGCGATGTAGACGATGTGGTTGTCAGCCGTGAAGGCAACCAGCGCGGTTTTGTCGTGTCCGTGGGCGGGTTCCTGGGAATTGGAGAAAACAAAGTGTTTGTTCCGGCGGACGAGGTATCGGTCACCACGGACAACATCATTTGGGAAACGTCGCGCAGCAAAGAGCAGCTGGAGGAGGCGTCAAACTATCAGGAAGACCGTTTTGAGTCGGTATCCGACCAGTATGAAACCCTGGGGGACCTTGAGGGTGCCTCCTGAACGCTGGCCACAGAAATCCACCAATTTTAGGTCTGCACAGGCAGGCTGCGGGGCCCCCGGGCTCCGGTTGAACACATTGAGGGAATTATTATGAAACTGAAGCACAGCGTAGTGACGCAGCTAAAGAGCAGTCTGCTTACACTGAGCGCAGGCAGCCTTCTATTGGCTTCTGCGGCTCACGCCCAAAACACCCTGCTCCAGGACCGTCCACCCATGGCTGCCGCTGAGGCGCGAGCCCCGGCGAACGCAGGGGCGGCACAGCAGCCCGCGCAACAAGCCCGGCAACAGCCTCAACAGCCTCAAACTGCAGCCAGTCAAGGCGTTGAGGGCGAGGGCTCTCAGGCTGAACGCAGTGGCGGCCTGATTACGGTAACCGAGAAACCTACTCGTATTATTGTTGAACAACCACCGGCGCAAATCACTGTCAATCAAGCCAAGCCGCAAGTCCGGGTGATGATGCAGGAGCCTGATGTGGAAGTGGATCAGGCACAACCACGGGTGTCTGTTCAGCAGTCAGAGCCAGAAGTGTCAGTGCGCGAACCGCAACCGACGATAGAACTGCAGTCCGCCGAACCCGAGGTTGAACTGGAGCGCTCCGACCCCCAGGTTCAGATCCGCGAGACTCAGCAGGATCCAGCGCTGCGCCAGCAGGACCAGGCGCAGGAGGCCGGCCCGCCTACCGACGAGCGCGCTTCGGCGGACCGCCCGGCCGGCTCACTATCAGCGGACCCAGCGGTAACGGCAGAGCTACAAACGCCCGAATCGTCAGAGCGGGTCGAGTCCTCGCCCAATCCTGAAGGCTCGGCGTCAGCACAAGTATCTCGTTTAGCGGCACCGGAAACATCTTCGGATATCGCCGCACCAGCCCTGGCCATGCCACGCGCAGAGACCGCTGACCCGGCCGAACAGCGCCGCTTGGATCAAGCCACACCCAGAGCAACCTCCACCAGCACCAGTCTGGCCGGTCCTGCGGCTATGGAAAGCCAAGGTGCGCTGGAGGCGCAGGAAGAGGCGCAAGCCGCCCGGGCCGACAGTGGCGCGCGACAGGTGTACGAAGTGCCCATTGATGCCCTGCGTGCGGCTCGGGTGGTGGATTCCGCCGG
Source organism: uncultured Cellvibrionaceae bacterium (assembly GCA_964399955.1). Lineage (GTDB taxonomy): Bacteria > Pseudomonadota > Gammaproteobacteria > Pseudomonadales > Cellvibrionaceae > CAYNST01. The sequence goes on from CAYNST010000001.1 coordinate 39,256, forward strand.
AGAGCCTGTAGGAGATGTAGAGGATGTGCTGATAAAACGCGATGGCAGTGACGCCGGCATTATCATTTACACCCAGAACGAAGCCCGTCCCGGCGGCGCTTATAAGTTTGCGCCAGCCAATGAGCTGACCTTCATTGACGATGCCGTCATCTGGGATAATGGCGCCAATGCAGAGAGCATCAGTGAGCGCAGCGATTTTGACGTACGGGAGTATCAGACGGCGCCTGAAACCAACGGCACCTTGCGCGAGTTGGTCAGTCATCAGCCCTCGGGCGAATCCGTTTCGCAAAGGTAAGATGCTGAAGCCGTCGCTTGATTGCAGGCACGGATGCCTGCGCATACAAAGCAAGGACTGCTGACGTCTGCTATGACGCGATGCCAGCCTGTAGCTGACGTTTCTCGCCCCACTCCAGGTCCTAATGTAGAGTGCACCGCGTAAGGGCGGTTGGAGCAACCGGGCCAACTGCGCAAGACAAGGCCGCGCTGCGGCGCTCCCGTCACAAGACCTGCGGCTGGTCGAGACAGGGTTCCAATCATGAAAAAAAACGACTTGTGGTGGCAGTCCGGCGTCGTCTACCAAATTTATCCGCGCTCCTTTCAGGATTCAACCGGTGATGGTGTGGGGGATCTGCAGGGCATCATTCAACGCCTGGATTACCTGCACTGGCTACAAGTGGATGCCATTTGGATTTCACCGGTTTATCCATCGCCTATGGCGGACTTCGGTTACGATGTGTCCGACTATGTCGGCATCCACCCCATGTTTGGCACTATGGAGGATTTCGAGCAGTTGCTGGATGCGGCACATGCCCGCAGTATGAAAGTGATTTTGGATTTTGTGCCCAACCACAGCTCGGACCAGCACCCGTGGTTTTTGCAGTCGCGCTCATCGAGAGACAACCCCAAGCGCGACTGGTATCTCTGGGCGGATCCTGCAGCGGACGGTTCCGAACCCAATAACTGGCTGGCCATGTTCGGTGGCTCCGCCTGGGAATTCGACCCCCACACACAGCAATATTATTATCACGGTTTCCTCAGGCAGCAGCCGGACCTCAATTGGCGCAACCCCGAACTCAGGCAAGCCATGCTGCAAGCGATGACATTTTGGCTGGATAAGGGCGTGGACGGTTTTCGCGTTGACGTTATTTGGCACCTGATAAAAGACCAAAAGCTGCGCAATAACCCCGTCAACCCCAACTACCGGCCGGGTATGGCAACTTATAATCAGCTGGAGCCGGTGTATTCCACCGATCAGGCGGAAGTTCACGCCATTATCCAGCAGATGCGGGCCCTGGTAGACAGCTACCATGACCGCTTGTTGATTGGTGAAATTTACCTGCCCATCAACCGCTTGGTTACCTATTACGGTGAAAAACTCTCGGGTGTGCACCTGCCGTTTAATTTCCAGTTGCTGGTACTGCCGTGGGAGCCGCTGGCCATTTTTGCGGCCATCAATGAGTATGAGGGATCAATCCCGGCCGGCGCCTGGCCCAACTGGGTACTGGGCAACCACGACAAGTCACGCATTGCCAGCCGCATAGGCCGGTCGCAGGCGCGGGTGGCCGCTCTGTTACTGCTGACGCTGCGCGGCACCCCTACCCTTTATTACGGTGACGAACTGGGCCTGCAGGACGGCATCATTCCCGCCAATGCCGTGCAGGACCCGCAAGAAATAAACATGCCCGGATTGGGGCTGGGGCGAGACCCCGCGCGCACGCCCATGCAATGGGAGCCAGGCCCGGCTGCAGGCTTCAGCAAGGGCAGACCCTGGCTGCCGGTGAGTGAGGATTTGGAACACTGCAACGTGCAAACGCAGCAGGCAGACAACGACAGCTTTTTGCATTACGTGAGGCGCTTGCTGACGCTACGGCGGCAAATAACGGCCCTGAGTGTGGGAGAATTCTTTCCTGTGCACGGCGATGACAAACTGATCGCCTATGAACGCAGTCACGGCACCGACCGGCTGTTAATTGTACTCAATTTAACTACAAAGACTGCGCCCTTCAGGAGCGAGTACGGCGGAAGCGGCCGCGTACTGCTGGCCACAGACGCAGCCACCGAGGGACAGGCCTTCAACGGCCACTTGACCCTGGCGCCAGACCAGGGCGTGATAATTGCGCTGACGCACCAATAACCCCATAAGAACCACATTGAAAGCACAATGGTAGCTAGACGGATAGCGAGGGACCCCTGCAGGCTTTACATAATAGTGCAATTCCCACACGTTTTATTCGCCGGGTCCGTTCGTTAAATTTCTTAGCCTTAGTAGGCACACATTCAGGTGCTGATTACCCCCCCCGCAGCTCCGATGGCCACCGCCTGTGGAACAGTGCCGGGATCCGCCCCCTCCAGCACCAGCTCCCGGCGACGGCTCTGCCATGTCCGCACCTTGCTCATAACACGCAATTTGCTGATAACAATGCGATCACTGCTCGCAATAACCTGCCCGGATATTGTCCTCATTGCTGAGACATAAAAATAGTTGGCCCGCAAACTGCTTCAATGCTTGCGAGTTTCGGCAACGATCTTGCCGATCATTGGAATGATAACAAGTACTTTCGTCAATCCGACGTACAGATTTGAGGAGTGACCAACCATGAACAATAAATATCCTGTTAACAAAACAAAATCCTTACTTGTGGCCATGAGCGCCGCAGGAGTGATGTTTTCTTCTGCCGCATTGAATGCCGAAGAAAACACCCGGGTGATGGTTAACGAGAGCGAGCCACGCGTTCAGGTAGATCAGCCTGCAGCTGATGTTTCCGTCAATCAGCAGCAGCCCCAGGTGGATGTGCAAACGCAAGACCCTGAAGTATCGGTCAGCCAACCCGAGGCTCAAATTCAGATTGATCAACCCCAACCCGAAGTTTCCATTGAGCAGTCGGAACCGGAGGTTGTTGTCAATGAAGCCGAGCCGCAAATAGAAGTTGATCAGGAAGAACCCAACATCAGCGTACATTCGGCCGAACCCGAGGTTCATGTTGTTGACCGAGACGCCATGGGCAATGAAAAAGAGCCCGGCCAGAGCGGGTCGCCACAAAGCTTGATGCAGGCCGAAATCCGCCAGATCAAAGGTGCAACCGTCGAGAACGCACAAGGTGAAGAAATTGGTGATGTTGACGATGTGGTGGTGAGCCGACAGGGAGACGAGAAAGGTTTGGTGGTTTCCGTAGGCGGCTTCCTGGGTATTGGCGCCAGTGAAATATTTGTACCCGCCAATGAAGCCGAAGTCCAGGGCGACAAAATTGTTTGGCAGACTCAGGAATCCGCAGACCGACTGAAGGAATCATCAGCTTATGAAGAAGACCGCTACGAAGCTGTCCCTGATCACGTTACCAGCCTGAGCGAGCTGGAAAGCGGATCCGCGGCCATGGCTGGCGCAGCCCGGGAATAAGTGCGGCGCGCTACCGCAGCAGACAAACAGGCGCGTATTGCCTGTTCAATGATTCATAAAGAGGTAATCACCATGAGATTATTTAAAAATACGCTGTTAACGGCCGGTGCAACCGGCATCCTGCTGGCGTCGTCGGCCTTCGCCGAGACCGGCGGCACCAAGGTGATAGTCGAAGAACAATCACCGCAAATTACCGTTGATCAGCCACCTGCTCAGGTGTCAGTTGATCAGCGCGAACCGCAGGTTGATGTACAGACCCAAGCGCCTCAGGTCTCTGTTGATCAATCTGAACCTCAAGTTTCTGTAGAGCAGCCCGAGCCGCAAGTGGAAGTTGAGCAGGCCCAACCGGATGTACGGGTAAGCGATGCGGAACCTCAGGTTGATGTGCATGAAAGTGACGCCCAGGTCAGGGTTGAAGAGCCACAGCAAGAGTCGCAGGCGCGCATTGAGGAACGACAGCACAGAATGGAAGGCGCCCCTGGCGCTGTGGCCGCAAACCCACAGCAGCAAGCGCAGCCTGAGCCGTCCTCGCTCTATGAAATGCCAGTGGAAGAGCTGCGATCGGCCCGGGTTGTGGACGAAAACGGGATGGAAATAGGCCAGGTGGAGAACGTTGTCCTCAAAAGTGATGGCAGTGAAGCCGGCCTGATCATCTCGTTGAGCAACAGCCAGGAACGGGAGTCCGGCTCGGCATTTGCCAATCTTGACGAATTAAGCTTTGAGGAAGATACCTTGGTTTGGGAAGATGCCGCAGATGCTGCCTTCCTGGACGAAGACGAGGACTACGACCCCGCCGAATACCAGGCAGCCCCCACCACTGCCGGTAGGCTCAGCGACATCATGCGGGACGACGAAGTCTCTGCGCTCTAACGGCTCAACCGCAACACAGGCGGCAAGGAGGCTGCCGTCCATGCCTGACTATCATTCCTGCGCCAAATAGAACAGCAGCTCCTGACGTTTCGGGTGGTTCACCAGCCATTGCCTCACTTCCTCTGCCCGGCTTACATCGGTTTCGCCCAATATGCGCGTGAAGCGTTCCTGCCGTTTGGCATCTGAACGCTGCTTCCTGACCTTGCGCTGCCACGCATCGGTAAACACGGAAGGCAGTGAATTGTTCAATTGCAGTGCCTTGAGCAGTTCCCATTCGCCACCGTCAAGCCAGGCCTCGTCGCAGGAGCCGCACAAGTCCACACGGTTGCTGCTACAGCCGGAGATGTTGAACTTGCTCATTAACCGCTTACACTTTGGACACGCAAGCGCCACCAGACTGTCCCGAGCTTCCACAGCCGGCGCCGCCCCTTGAGACTCCTCCGGGGGCTCCTTGCCGCCCGTGCGTTCTACCCAATCGCGGTAATACAGCAGCGATACCAGCGCACCCTCGCAACGGCTGCAACCGTAGGCCGGCAAGCCATCTTCAAGTTTGGTGGCCTTCAGGTCTTCTGTTTTGCAATGTGGACAATGCATGGTGCTCTCCTGTGAATAGCGGGGTCGCGTTCCCGCCGCTGTGCGACCCGCAAAAGGTCTTATTCTACTCTCTGCTGCGCTTGCTGGCAGCGCCTTGCTGCCGCTTCGTATGGCACGGTCCGGCCAGGGACCAGAGGCAACCGCAGAGGGTTCATCCGTTCAGCTTAGAAGCTCAGTGAGAGGTTTGCAGTGCAGAGTGTTGCCTTGGCGCCGCAAAAAACCACGGCGCCAAGGAGGCGGTTCAATCGGGTGTCAGCCGCCGCTGACTATATATTTAAGATTTTTCAGCAGGGTGCGCACGCCAAGATAGCTCAGTTCGTTTCTGATGGCTGCGGGCAGCGTTGCCAGGGCTGCGCTGCGATGCGTCTTCCTGAACCAGAGGCCAGTGGGTTCGGCGGGGGCCGCCAGCCAGTCCTGCCCTGCGGGAAGCTCTTGAAGATACTCCCGCGCCAGGGTCACGTAGGGTGAGTAGATTCGCAACGGGTCCTTGTCCACTGTCAGCCAGGGCTTTGGACCCATGGCATGCACAAAAACCGGCAGGCCACGCATCAGGGAGGCCAGGCGCATGGCGGGGGTAAAGTCTCCGGGCTCCATGCACTGAGCAATTTCGGTACTGCTGCTGACAAAACGTATCGGCAGCCTGGCATAGGTTTTGGAGCCCAGCAGCGCCACCAACAAGTCATCACTCCCGCGCGCGTGGTTGGGTCTTATGGTGCGTTCGATTTTTTGGATCCTCTGGTATTCAGGATGACCGAGCAGAGCGATCCAGTCATGCAGCAGCGCCTGGTGATGCAGGGTAACGGACATACAGCAGCCGGTCGGATCGCGCAAAAAGGAGCGGCCGGGAGCCAAATTCCAGGCGCGGGTCCGTTCGTGGGTATAAACCCGGGCGGCCCGCCGCATCTGCGCAATTACCAGTGTTTCTGCAGACACATCAAACATATCCTGGCCGGGGGGGCGAGCCAGAATGATGTCTGCATCCAGAAACAGCACGCGGGGGTAGCCCTGGTCCAGCCCCCACTGCAGCAAAGTGGCTTTGACATCCCAGCCTTTTTGCACGGATTCAAGCTTTTCATGCAAGGTAAAGGGTTTGGACACACTCCATTGCTTGAACTGCGGCGTAGCGCGAGGCAAAAACACGTGCACATCCGCCGAGGGAAAATGCTTTTGCAAGCTGAGCGTCAGTAACTGAACGCCCACCTCATTGCTCGGCCGGTCTTCGTAACAGACAACAGCCAAGGACGACCGGCGACACTGCACGACCTGCCCTTCTGGCTCATGGTCACAATTTTCAAGGGAATTCACGATTAGGGTCGTCCGAATCAATATACGATGGGGGGGGGTGGTCTTTAATTTACGGCCAGCATCTGGCACAGGCTTTGGTTCATCCGGGATGCCGCTGCGGTACCAGGCTTATGACCGTTCAGCGCCTATCAAAACTGCCCATAGCCGAGCTCAAAAAAGGTTGCCGTCCTGTCAGGAACAGATTGCACCGGCTCTAAGTGCGGCCCCGAGCACTGGATGTGCGCCATCTTTACCCGAGTAAGCTCACTTATCTGCCCTGCCCTACACAGTGGCAGATGCAGCCTGAACCGTTACGGAATAAGCTGAATATTCACCCGTCCGGCAAACCATTGAAAGAGCGCGACATCTTGCAAACCGATATCCGCTCTGTCGAGTTGGCGCCTAAAACACCGAGGCGGCTATATTATGCTCAATAGTCGGGTTGATGAAGCGGGCAATGCAAGATCAAGCGGCCGATATTAAGTGGGTCACAAAATCCTGTAAATTAAAGCGGTTTTTTTGCCAAATCAACCGTTGGTCTGGTATACAAGTTGCCAAAATCACTGCAGTAGCGACGGCTTGTCCCAGCTGCAAGCGCAGGAGGCGCATGTGTTTTCCGCCACTCTAACCCAGCAATTGCCAACCTGCGCCGTTGCGCGGGCGGTTGTCGCCTGCGCCGCCGCCCCAGGCACAAGCAGGATACTACCCAGCACCCGTCCTGCGTGGCACAATTGCGCCCTCGAGACGTTTTTTTGAGGTTTTAAGCAAGATGAGTGAAGAAGACGGCTACACCAAGCGCCTCGACATCCACGCGATGGAGCGCGAACTGGCCTGCGGCCAGCATATTGAACTGTTTTTTCAGGGCAAGCTGGTGTCTGTAACACTGGACGACCTGCCCTATCAGCTGGGACGCGATGAAAGCAGCTGCGACATGGTCATTTATGGGGAAACCGTATCCCGCAAACACTGCGCCTTGCAGGTGAGGGACCGGCAGATAGGCCTGCTGGACGAGAGCACCAACGGCACCTACCTTAGGGTGGGACGCAACGACAGCGTTTGCGTGCACAACGATTTTCACCCTCTAGTAGGTCAGGGCGTGATCAAACTGGGGCACCGAATTGATATGGACGACGCCGAGCTCATCTTTTATAAAGTGGTAAAAACTCAGCAGTAGCCCTGCGGCGGCAGCCGCCGCCTGCCCTGACAGGCAACCCGCTTAAATTGCATTACAGCGGTTCAGTCCGGCCCTGCGGTGGTGATGTGACCGCCAGCAGCCAAAACAAGGATTTTTGGATTCAAGCCTCTGCTCCCGCCAGATCCGGCTGTATCTTGAGAAATGCCCGCATCCGTCGTATGGTAACGCCTTATTGAACAGTCGCCCTCAAACTCATCAGCAAAGAGAACGTTATGCAGCAGGAATCAGGGGAAGCATCTCGCAAACCTCGGTGGTGGATCGGCCTGGTTGTCGCCTTGGGAATTGCAGCCCTGGTAGCTGCTTTATTGCTCAATGCACCGCGCGGTTTTGATGTCTCCATAGACCAAATCGGCAATGGAACCCCCGCTTTAGTATTTGTCTACGATTCCAACCTGACGGTCAGCGGCAGTCAAACCGCAGAAATCAACAAAATCAGAGACAACTTTAACGGCCGTTTGCAATTTTTGTTGGCGGATGTGGGCCGGCCCGATGCTCAGCGTTTTGTAAGTCAATATCAAACCGGGCCCGGGGCACTGTTACTATTTGAGGCCAATGGCTCGTTGACGGCAACCGAGCGGGGCTTGCTGGAAGCGCCGGCGCTTGAACAATGGCTCAATTCAAAGCTGGCCAACCGGTAATCATGGGCGCGCTTGGACCCGCGCGAATGGGCTGCGCAACCACTTAAGCCGGCGTTAGTCGATCTGCCCCATTCCCACCAAACACTACAGGACGCCGGTAACATGCCAGGCATAACTACCGCGTCTATGATAGCTGTGGTCAGCAACGGCTAATTCAGGCCGACTGACCGCAGCCCAGAACTTGCTGAAGATCTGCCAGGTCGGCCGGTTTGACCAGGTGATGATCAAAGCCTGCGGCCTTGGTCTGACGTTTGTCATCTTCCTGCCCCCAGCCGCTAAGCGCCACCAAGAGCAGGTTTTTACCCCAGGGCGCCGCACGAATCTTGCGAGCGGTTTCAAAACCGTCCATGCCCGGCATTCCCAAATCCAGAATAACCACCTGCGGCGCAAAGTCCTCTGCAATACTCAAAGCGTCGGCGCCGTTATTCGCACTGCGAACCTGATTACCCAGCATTTCGATCAACATGCCAAGCATCTCTGCAGCATCCTGATTGTCGTCCACCACCAGCACCCGCTGAAAAGCCTCTGTCTTATTCTGCATGCTCTATTGCCTCCTGGATATGCCCCGTTTTGCGCCCCGCAGCCCCACCATTGGTCGCTCGCATTCTGCCTGCTGAGTTGTCAAAAAAACAGCCTAAAGGGTTGCACCACTACAGGTTCACTGCTGCCAGCAATGGCTGACATCGGAACCCAGCTGGAATTGGAACATCACTGGGCCCCTACGTCCAGCCCCCTGATTCAAGTGTCAGAGGCACGGCGGTTGAGGGGCTGATCAATTCACCCGCTGCGTTTCTTGGTGCGGCCTCCACAGCAGTTGTGCAGCGACTAACGGGATGTGCAACCGCATTTTAGTCAATCCGGGTGACAGGGAGAGGTGGGTCTAGCGCATAAGGTGATTGATCATTGCGCGCAATCTTGCCGGTTTGACCGGTTTGCGCAAGGCGGGGTAGCCTGTGGCGGCAATCGTCTGCCAGAGCTCGGCTGTTTCAGCGCCGGAGACTATAAAGGCCGGCAGCTCGCTTTGCCAAAGCTCGCAAGCTCGGGCAATGGCTGCGTCCCCTGTCTCCGAAGCCGACAGCTGAAAGTCAGAAATCACCAAGTCCGGCCGCGCACAGCCACGACGAAAAAGCGCTTCCAGCGCGGCGATGCCGTCCACGGCGTCCACCGCGAAGCCCCAGCTCTTCAGCAGCATCTTCAAGCCGTCGCGCACGGCGTCATTGTCGTCCACCAGGAGCACACGGCTGTTGGCATCCTGGCTCAGCTCATCCAAAGAGACATCGTACCCCAGCAACTCCATGGGCCTGTCATGATGTACAGGGGCCGTTTCACCTCCGTCAGAGTCCTTGGCCGAAACCAGAGGCACCATCAAACGGAACACAGAGCCTTTGCCCACGCTGGAACGCAGGGTCAAGTCGTAGCCCAGGCTGTCTACAAACTGCCGCACTATGGCCAAGCCCAAACCAAAACCACCGCGCTTCTCCCGGTCTTCGTCGCTGACCTGCACGAATTTGCTGAAGATTTGCTCCTGTTTGTTGGCCGGGATCCCGCGACCCGTGTCCCAGATCTCGATCGCCAGCCAGTCTCCGCGACGTCGGCACCCCAGCAAAATGCCTCCCTGGTCGGTGTAGCGAATGGCGTTGCTCAAGAGGTTGCGAATGATGCGCTCCAGCAGCGCGCCGTGCGCCAGCACCGTGTAATTGCCGCTGTGAAACCTGATCTTCAGGCCTTTTTGCTGAGCCAGGGCTTCAAACTCCAGGTAGACCTTGCTCAACAACTGCTTGATTGATGTCGGCTGAGTTCCCGCCACGCTCAGATCAAAGTCGTAACGCGATACATCCAGAATTTCCACAAACAGGCTGCTCAGGTTTTGCATAGCCTGTTTGAGCTTTTCCAAGATGGCCAGTTGCTCGGCGTCCCGGGTCTTCTTGCGCAAGGTGTCCACAAAAATGGCCATGGCTTGCAGGGGCTGGCGAAGGTCGTGGGCGGCGCTGCCGAACAGATCTTTGATGCGTTGATTGCTGACTTCCAGTGACGCGGCCGTGGCTTCCGCCTCGGCGCTTTTTTCCACCAGCCCGCGGTAAAGTCTCTGCAGATCGTGGTGGTTGTTGTCCACAATCTTCAACATGTCGTTGAACGAGTCCACCAACCGGCCCACTTCGTCCTGCCCGTGTGCCTGTGCCCGCAAACTGAGGTCGTTGCTGCGTCGCACCCGGTCCATCACCGTGCTCAAATCAATAATGGGCTGCACCACCGAGTGTTGCAGGCGGCGAGTCATCAAAAATGCCATCAGCAAGGCCGCAAGAGTGACCAGGAAGCTGGTGACAATCCATTTGCGAGTTCGCACCTCAATGGGTGATAGATCGGACGCCACCAGCACCAAGCCCAAGGCTCTGCCTCTGCGGGTAATAGGCTCCGTCACCACCAGCAGTTGATGGTCGGCGTGGTCGGCTGCGGCGGGGTCCAGCACCGGAAGGCATTCGGCATCAGGACCCGACCGGCGGTGATAGGCGGCAAACAGCTGCTGCCTGCCGTCGTAAATGCAGGCAAATTGTACGGTCGAGCGAATGGCCAGCACGGCCAGATTTTCACGGGCGTTGACGCGGTCATCAAAAGCCACTGCGGCGGCGCTGCGGGCGGCGGTGATTCGTGCCAGTACGCGCATTTCCTCACTCAAATCCCGCTTGACGTTGTCGCGGTCAAAAACGATGAAGTTGGCAACCGTGACAAACATGGCGCTGGCCATGCCGATGACAATGATCAGCGTGATCTTGCGCTGAATTGGCAGGTCTCGGTAACGCCAGGGGGACAACACTCAGGGCGTGCCAGTGTTACGTTTTATGGTACGGGCCAGTGCCAGCAGGTCGGAATCCAAAAACAGCCCGTTCAGCACGGCGTTTTCGATATTCACATCAAACTGCACGCGATCTCGCGTCCGCAGGATGTTGACAATCCCGCCCTTTTCGGCAAATCCCTGCCGCTCCCCGATACTGAGCACATAGGTGTAATGAATTTCTGTCCAGAAAGTGGGCAGGCGAACCCGCTGATCTTCACCCACGTAGAGAATGTGACAACCGGAACGGATCTCTTCCAGGTTGCCGGCCTTTTGCACCAACAAAGTGCGGTCGCCGATCAAGGTACCGGAGTAGGTGTAAAGATAAGGGGCAAAGTAAACCTCGCCAAACAGACAAATCCTGATGGGCGTTTTGCGGTCGGCAAAGGCGTCCTCCGGCCACTCCACAAAATTGGCAAAGTTATAGACGAACTGTGCGCGCACCTGCCGCTCGGCCTCCAGGGCCGACGTCTGTGCAAGCACCGGTGCGGCAAAAACCAGCAGCCAAAGCCCAATGCTGTTGATCAGTCTCATTAAGAAATCTCTTTGTAATGCCTTTCGCCGTCACGGGTCCGGAGACAAGACAGGTTGCTCTGCGCCCGGGAGTCGTCCAGCCGCCGGTTGACCTTGTACGTCAATGACAGAGCCGCTCGCGATTGCTCCGTCCGGGACTCTGGCGGCTTTGCGCGACTGAACCGTCAGCAGCACCCACCAACTTGCCTCTCCCTTCAATCAATTGTAGGCCCCTTTGACGAATCCCGCTGCCGGGTGGCCGCTGGCGTTCTCGGCTTTGCTCAACGCTTGGGCGGTTATGATTAATGCCAGCGAAAATCAAAGAGCCAGACTGTATCCGCACCCACGTCGGAATTGTTCAGCTGGCCCGAGACTGGCTTGGCCACGGTCGCCTGCCCACTGAAATGACGCCCCCATGCGAACCGCAGCCCGGCTCCGACGGCAGTGAAGCTGGCCTCATCGCCACTGGCGCCCGTCTGGGTCAGTCGGCTTCCCAAACCGTAGTCCACCAGCAGCAGCGGCTCCAGCCGCCAGGGTGTCTCCCCGCGACTGACGACAAGATTGGGCAAGCTCCATTCGGCTGTTGCCAGCACGGCTGCGTCGGCGTTGAAGAGCCCCGGATCAAAGCCACGCACGCCGTAAGATCCGGTCAGAGCAAACCGCTCTACACTTGGCAGTTGGGTTTTGGTGTACTGCCCGCGAAGGCTGGTTTGCAGCAGACTGCGCCAGCGGTCTTGCCCTATGCCTCGCAACGCCGAGGCGCTCAGGTCAAATTTCTCAAACTCTTCTGCCAGGTTGTTCCCGGCAAAGAACCGACCGTAGCTCAGACCGGCGGACCCGTTCAGGATTATGCCGAGCTCGGGCAACTGCAACGCTTTGAACCACTCCAATGTGGCCGCCTGGCTGGTCTCCTGCTCTACCATGGATCGCTGCATGTTCAAATTGCTGCGCTTCTCATGAACACCAAGGCGCAGGCTTGCGCGCCGAGCCGGATGGTGATCAAGCTGCTTGCTCAGGCCGGTGCGCAAGGTGGTGGCGTCTCCGCGCAGACCCAGGGCGGCAAAGCGATCACCCAGGGCAAATTGGTTGTTGCTGACGCTGATGTCCCACAAATAGTCCAGCCGGGCAAATGGCAGCGAATAACTGAGGCTGCCATAGGTGTTGTCCACGCCGTCAAGGGCGCGTAAGACCGCCAGTGAAAGGCGATCAAAGTTACCGGTCAACTGATATTCCGTGACTTGCGCAATGACGCGATGGCGACCACTGGCAGCGCTGCCATGATTATCTGCCTTGAGTGAGTAGCTGCGTTTGCTGGCCGGCTCCACCCGTAGATTGAGCCGGGCGTCACCGGGATTTTGCCCCCGCGAATAAAAAGCAAATACGCGAACGCCCGCCTGCCCCTTCAGCGCCTGAACACGCTCCTCAATCCGTGGCCCGTAGAGCAGCTTGCCAAGCAGCGGGTTGAACTGTTTTTTGAAGCGCCGGTCAGGCCAGCGGGTCTCATTGATGACGTGCACATCGGTCAGCACACCCTCACGCAATTTCAGCTGTACCACGCCCCGATCCACGCGTTGTGGAGGAAGGTAAACGGTATGAAATATAAACCCAAGGCCGCGCATATACCGGGTTATGGCGTCGGCAACCTCGTGCATTTCATCGGCTGTCATGGCGGTGGGATAGCGGGCGCGCTCTTCGGCCAGCGTCTTGCGAATCGCGTTGAGATCCAGCGGGTAGTCATCAACCGACGAAAACCCATCCAGGCTGAAACTGGCAACCGCAAAGCGTGCAGGCCCGGCCTGGGCAGCGCCGGACTGAGCGGCAACGGCTGCAGCCGAGCCGCACAGCATTAGAGGCATCAGCAAAAAATACAAAAGAAGCACACTGTGCAACCGCATTGTTATTATCTGTACCTGGATGGAAGGGACTGCGAAGGTGAACCCGAACCAAGATGCCGTGCTCAACCCCAACCGGCAGCTCAGAATTCACGGCTGCGGCAGCCTTTTTGAACGTGCCTTAACTATAGACCAACCAGGCACATTGACAGGGGCTGCGGCAAACCATCGCCCTCCTCCCGACCAGAGGTGACTGCGGCCCATCAAGGCTTCAGACCCAATCTGACAAGCGTCAAAGCGGGTTGCAGCACGCTGTGTTAATGAATAGCTGGTCGTTCCATTCCGAGACGGGAGCGGATGCGAGAGAATTTGTGCTGTGCAAAGCGAAAGCTTGCGCTGGATGCTGGCTTATACCATCCTTAACCCAGAGATATGCCGCTGCCAACACGACGGAGCGGACGGATCAGCAAACGACCGTGCGAGAAATCGAGTTGCCAAACCTAAAAGTGTTATTGGTTGATGACCACGGGCTCTTTCGCCATGGGCTAGAGATGCTTCTGGCATCACACCTGCCGTCAACCGAGATCCTGCATGCGAGCACAGGCCAGGAAGCACTGGACCTGCAAGCCACGCATGCGGACATTGACCTGGTATTGCTGGACTACAACCTGGGCGCGGACCACGGCCTGGACATCCTGCATCGCATGAAGCTGTCCGACCCCTCACTTCCGATCACCATGGTCTCCGGTCGGGACGATCCACAGGTTATTCTCAGTGCACTGGGCAGTGGCGCCAGTGGATTTATCCAGAAGAACCTCGAACCCGACGACATGATCGCCGCCATAGAGCTGGTCCTTGACGGCGGCATGTACATACCTCCCAGCATGTTGAACAGCGAAGACGCAGAGGAGTCGACCAGGCCCAGCACCAACCGGCAGAAGCAACTGCACCATTTGGCCGAGATTGCTCGCAGCGTTATCAGAGAAAAGAAGCTGGATGTGCGCATGCAGGCCGAGATAGAGAGCGAGATGACCTCTGCGCTCAACAAGCTGCTGCTGGAGCTGCAGCAGGACAGAACCCGACTGGAAGTATTGGCTTTTCAGGACGACCTGACCGGCGTTGCCAACCGCCGCCTGTTTCTGGAGCGGCTGGAGCAGGCACTGCGCAACTGCAGGCGTAACAAAACGCGCCTGGCCCTGGTTTACCTGGATCTGGATCACTTCAAGCAGGTCAACGATTCGCTGGGGCACGCGGCGGGTGACGTTCTGCTGCAAGCTACCGCCAGTCGCCTGAGCAGTGAAGTGCGCGAGGTGGATACCGTGGCTCGCCTGGGTGGCGACGAGTTTACCCTGGTACTGGTGGATATTCAGTCTGAGGCGGGCCTTCGCAGCCAGCTGACTCGCCTGCGCAATACCCTGAAGCAACCGGTTGCCTTGGAAGATGGCAAACAATGGAGTCCGTCCACCAGTATTGGCGCCGCGATCAGTGATGGTTCTGATAGCTCGGCAGACTTGATGAAACGCGCAGACGAGTGCCTGTATGAAGTCAAGCAGCGCGGCCGTGACGCGTTTTTCATTGATGGCGGAGGCGCTTGACCGCCACTCGGGTAGAGGGTGCCACTTCCGCTCAGTCGACCGCTGCCCCCTTCTGTACGATGCAGGGCGAGCATTGGCGCTTGCGATCCCGATGACCAGGCTCAGGCAACTGCCGGCCAACCCGGATGGGAGTGTATAGCTACCGTCAGCTCTGATACTTCCGTAACAGCGCCTCGCGGTCTTTTTTGGACAATGCCTGCATACGGGGACAGGATTTACAGGCCTTGCCCTTCTTCTTATAGCTTTTACAGCACTTCTTTTTGTTACCCATAAATCTCAACCCACGCGACGGCTCACGATCTTCCGCTGTCTGCTGTCGTTTCCAGCCGTTCAGCCCTGGGGCCTGCGGGCTTGACCCCGCACTGGCCGGACCCGGAAGAATCAAGCTTCGCCCCCACTATTCTACGCAGGGCGGCACTGGCGTGTTTTTTTACACTCTGGCGGCCCCCTTACCTACTCATTCCGTTGCTGGCCTGCGGCAGGCCCGGAAATGGCAGGCCCTGCGGCTTCAATGCGTGGCGCAAGTCACGCGGGAACCATGAACCAGCGGGCGTCCATTAGCAATAGTTTGTTCCGCAATGGCGCGCCACCGGCAATTGGCGCCCGTCTTGCAGCGCATTAAGGGACAAAACACAAAGTGTGCCTGTGTAGCGCTGCCTGCAAATGCCCATCACCACCAAACCGCCTTTGTGGTAATACAGCGGTCACTTGTGCTGATTAAGCTTGGAGCGTGGAGACACCAACTTGGTGCAAAACGCCCAAGCCAACGCCTGTTCAACCAAAAGTGGGGTTTGTCATGCAAGTCAAACATATAGCCTTTGCTGGCGCAGTAGGTTTAGCCCTCAGCGTTCAATCCGCATTACGCCCTATGTTGCAGCGCAATGGCGGGTGGCTCGCGGGTCGTCGCCGCCTTCCACTACAGCGCGCAGCCGCCAGCGCAGAGGATGTGCCCGCCTTTCACAGCGGCTCTACCTTCACTCATCCCAGGCATCAGGCTTTTGCCTCCTGCCGCCCGCAGCAAAGCGGCCTTCAGGATGACACCTGGGAAGACTACTCCGACCTGCCAGACGAGGTACAGCAGGCCGGTGGCATGGGTATTACTACAGGCCTGATGGCTAACCGCGCGCAAACCGACTGAAGCAAAGCGCCGGTCACCGCCCTTGGCTGACCGGGTCGCACCGGTTCAGCTTCAGCAACACCGGCAGCAACAGCTCCCGCTGCGGGGGCTTGTTCGCAGCGCAAAAGCGCAGGCTACCCCAGTCCAGCTCCCGCCTGATGGCTCCTGCACCCACCCTTGCCGCTCAACTGCCCGCTTGACCTGTCCCGCACTTGTGCAGCAGCATAGGCAAAATCCGGGCACTCGCCCTTTCATTGTTTTTGTCGAGGAATGCGTGCTATGAACCGTAGCTTGAATTGGGGCATCATTGGTGCCGGCATCATCGCTCACAAGATGGCAGAGGCCATAGAGATTGACGGTGACAGCAGGCTGGTTGCCGTGGCTTCAAAAACCGCCGAGAAGGCAAAGGACTTTGCCGACCAGCACGGTATTGTGGCCTGCGCCGACTACCAAACCCTGGTCACGCGGGAGGATGTCGATGTTGTTTACATAGCCACCACTCACAATTTTCACTATGAAAACGCTGAGCTGGCGCTGCACAACGGCAAACACGTACTGGTGGAAAAACCCTTCACAGTCAACGCCGATCAGGCGCATCGCCTGATTGAACTGGCCAGGAAGAACAACCTGTTTTTGATGGAAGCCATTTGGGTACGCTTCCTGCCCAGCATGATCCGCCTGAAGCAAATTCTCCAGTCCGGCACCATCGGCGAGATAAAACTGTTCTCATTGAGCTTTGGCGGTGTTGCGCCGCAACAGTATCTGCCGCGCCTCACAGACCCCGAACTGGCAGGCGGCGTAACCCTGGACATGGGCATTTACCCCATTACTTTTATCAACTATCTGCTGGATGACCTTCCCAATGAGGTCCACTCGTTTTGCCGCTTTGCGGAAACCGGTGTGGATGAAATAGCCAGCTATCAATTCAAATACGCCTCCGGCTGCCTGGCCACAGTCAATACCAGCTTCAACCTGCTGACCAAGCAGGAGGCGATGATCTACGGCTCCAAAGGCTTTGTCGAGTTTCCATTTTTTCAGCAGGGGCAAGAGTTCAAGGTTTACGTACACAACGGCACCCGGGATGTGGAGAAAGTGGACACGGTGACAGAGACCAATCATTTGAACGGGTTCATCTATCAGGTGGCTGAAGTGGTGCAATGCATAGGTGGTGGGCACCTGGAGAGCAAGACCATTCCCCTTGAAGAGACACTTAACACCATGCGCCTGATGGATAAAATGCGCGCCGACTGGGGCTTCTCCTACCCGTTTGAGCGCTAGGCGGTACGCCTGTCAACGGGCTGCGACGAGTCAGGGCTGGCGCAGCAGCTCCTGCCAATAAAGAATGCGGTCGTGGCCGCGGTAAACGCCAAAGGTGTAATTGCCCGTGAGCGGTGTGGCATCGTTGTGGTTGCCGTCGCCGTTCCAGTCAAACCGCAGCCAGGGGTAGGCCGTCAAGTCCACTTGCACCTGGAAGCTGCCGGTGTTGCCCGCGCCCGGGGCGCTGAAGTGGTGTCTCGCGTCGCCGGCACTGAAGTTGACGGCCTGAGCCGTCAGGTTGCCGTAATGGCCGGTGCTGATGCCGGCACCCACAGCAATATTGCGATTGGCGGCACTGTTGATGGCGCCGTCCGGGTAGTTCACGACCGCCCGTGCCAGCGCTGTACAGCTGTCGTCTGCGTTGCTGCGCCAGGCGTTACCCGTCCAATATTCTGTGAGAAACGCCACTGGCAGGTCCGCAGTCTCAGGGCCGTAGGCATCGTCCAACCGCAGCCGCCCGTGCCGTAGCCGGGTTTGTCCTACACGCACCGCATCTGTATGGCCGTTGAGGCTTGTGTCCAGGTCCAGGTCCGCTGCCGCCAAGCCTACGCCGTCTGCGTCCTGCAGAAGCACGCCCAGCAAGACCTGCTGGAACGGCCCATCCGGCGAGGGTGCCCGCTCTACGCGCAACTGGCTCACCAAGGCTCCACTGCCCTGCGCCCAGGCAAACTGGTTGCCGGGGTTTGCCAAACGGGTGCTCAAAGATGTGGGGCCCAATGCGTCCAGCGCCCGGAAGTTCACCTGCCCCAGGCCGGGGGCAAGCCTGGCATAGCCGCCGGCATAGTTTCTGGTCAGGCTGTTTCGGGCGCTCAAGGCGTCCACTGCATAGTTGACCGTGAAAGGCTGTGCAAGATAGGTAAAACCCAAGCCCGCGCTGCAAGCCGGCACCAGGGTAGAGTTGGTCACGCGCATGCGCGCCGGATTGAAACGCCCTACTCTACCCGACCGGCCGCCGATCACCCTAGGGTTGGCCAGGTACTGACTGCCCGTCAACCGGGCGCTCAACTCTATCACCCCCACTTCATTGAAATACACATTGCTGGTGGAGCCGCTTCCGCCGGTAAAGTTGCCAATGCGCCGCGCGTCGGCAGGTGCCGCAACGGAAGAACCCAACTGCGGGTCTTCCCCCCCCTGGGGAGAAAGTAAATAGGCATTGAGGGTGACGCTTTGGGCAGGCACTTCCCGACCAAAGGACACCAGGCTGGCATTGTCACTCAGGTTGGCGTTATTGCCCGGCTCGTTGTCTTGATGACCGTCCGGTAGACCGTCGTTGTTCTGATCGTCACCTGCCTGCCAGGCAACTGCGCGTACGTTCACGGTAAAATCGCTGCCTGCTGCACGGAACACGGCACCGCTGGCATCCGCCGCTGCAGGATTGCCCGGCACGGAAACATGCAAACCAAACGGGCGCACGCTCAGCAGGGGGCTGGAGCCCAGAATGGGCTGGTCGGAAAATGCCAGGCTGGTGTCGGCAAAACTCAAATGGTACTGGCCCACATCCGTCGTGTGCAGACTGACGGTTTCCGTACCCGCGCTGAATTGCACATTCAGATTGGCCGTGCCGGGCAGGCTGTTGGGCAAGCTTGCCGTATGGACCGAGCTTTGCAACTGCGCGGCGGCACCGCCGGGGTCAGCGCTGCTGCGGACAAGCCAGGCGCTGAGTTGACTTGCCTGGTAACCGCTGGCCACCTGACACACGCCGGTAACTGGGTCCTGCCGCATCATGCGGATACGCCATTTGTGCGGCCGGCCTGCCACCACATCCTGGGCAAGAGTGTCTGCACTGTCCACCACAAAGGCATTGGCCTGGAAGGTGACCGCTGCCTCGCCGGCGATGCCGGCGACTGCCTCGTTAACCTGAACGTTAAGACTTTGCGCATGACTGTTGGATAGACGCAACCGCACACTGCCAGAATCCCCCGCCACAAAAGTATAACTGGCTGCGCCGGAGTTGCCCGCCCCGGGGGTAAGCGTGCCTGCGGCGTCGGCGGCATTGCCGGTTTTGGACCAGTCGCCGCGATTGGTGGAGGTGCTCAGGGCCACCGTGCCCGTGTAACCGGTCAGTATCTGGCCTTGAGCATTGCGCATGGTGATCACCACTTCGCTGGGGGAACAGGTACTGGCCGATGAAGGGGTTTGCACTTGGATTTGGGTAAGTGCGCTCACAGGGGAGCAGGTGTAGCGCTGAGCCATCAGGGAATTGATCTGGTCGACGTCCAGCATGGA
Source organism: uncultured Cellvibrionaceae bacterium (assembly GCA_964399955.1). Lineage (GTDB taxonomy): Bacteria > Pseudomonadota > Gammaproteobacteria > Pseudomonadales > Cellvibrionaceae > CAYNST01. The sequence goes on from CAYNST010000001.1 coordinate 58,661, forward strand.
TGAAAACAGTTGAACGTCGTCGATCATGCCATCAAAACGCCGCGTCATGTTATTGCCGCCCAATTGACCGGCAATGGTGATGGGATCATTATTGGCATAAACCATGGCGGAATTGCTTAGCGACGCCGCCAATACCCCGTTGATGTAGATGGCCTGACTGCCCAGCCGGAAGGCTACTGCAATGTGGTGCCATGTATTGGTAGCAAGAGGGCGCCCGACTGCCGTAAGACTGCGGTTATTATTACCGCCCCACCAGTAAAGCAGTTGACCATTTGGGTCCAGGTGCACTTGCCACTGATCGCCCTTCACCAATATGGATTGCAAGTCCAAGCTTGGCCAAGCCCGCGGATTCACCCATGCGCTCAAGGTGTGCTCGATGCTATCGAGTTTGGAATTGGTACCGGGGTCATTGATCTGCAAATAACCGTCTGCGGTGCCTTTGAAATCGCCACTGAGGCAGGTGCCCGGGTTGCCAGGTAGAGCCGGGTTGGCGTGTTGCGTCTTGGGCAGTCCGTTCAGGCTGACGGCGCGCCCGTGCAGGTTGTTGCCGGACGAATCAAGCATCTCATTTGCCGCACCCGTCCAGGATGTTTGTTCCATAAGCCAGCGCCCAACCGGCGGTGGCGGCGGGCGGCTGTTGGAGCAGAAGGAGTCAAAGCCTGCGTTGGCCACGGCGGCGGCATCGAAGTAGATACTTGCATTGGAGTCTAATGAGATGGTTCCACCGGCGGTGACCGCGCCGGTGACAACGGCGTCGCTGTCTAGAGAAACTCCTCCATCGGCGTACACGATTGCATCAACGGAATAGCCGTCTATTACGACACTCCCCTTAGTATACAAGAACAGATAGGAGCTCGCTAAACTCGGGTTGACTCTGGTGCGTGAGCCAAAGGACACGCCGGACTGGGCGTAGACTCTGGTCGTCCCGGCCGTGCTAAGTATGATCTCGCCACCGAGGGAAACGCTCAAACTGCGTGTTACCACGTAAACCCCCGGCAACAATGTCAGGGTACCGGAGATACCTACGCTAATATCTCGATAAGTACCGGGGGAGAGCGTCCGCGATTGCAACCAACCTACGGTAATATCATTTGAGGAACTGGGAAAGTTGTAAGCTGTTCCAGTGGGAACCAGATTGTTAGATTTGGAACAGTTTGTCGAGACACAAGTATTGAAGGCCAAGAGGGAGTGGCTGAGGTTGCGAGTATCGAGAACACCGTCCGGGCTGCGATACACCTTACTGCCCCAGCTAAAGCTTATCCCACCGGTATTCGTTGTGCTGGAAGCCCCATCCGGGAAGATGTCGTAGCAGGCCGCCGCCATAGCTCGCGGTGCCCAACCGGTGGTCCAGGCCAAAAGACAAAGGCTGATGATGAGTGCGCTGCGTACAGCCATTGGCGAAGTCTGCCACGAGAATGATGAATAGATCACTTGAGTATAGTCCGCTCTCCTCTTTGCTGCGTCTACACCCACAACCTGCCTGCCCTCTGCAACCTGGATCCACAAGATGACGTTGCAACACTTGCTGCCAATACTCAATTCTCTGCAAGGCTACCGGCGGGCAACACTGCTTGCCGATTTGCTGGCCGCACTGATCGTCACCGTGATACTGATTCCCCAATCACTGGCCTATGCGCTCCTGGCCGGGCTGCCAGCGGAGACCGGTCTCTACGCCAGTATTCTGCCACTGCTGGTCTACGCGCTTCTTGGCTCCAGCAGGACCTTGTCGGTAGGCCCCATGGCGGTGCTGGCGCTAATGACCGCCAACGCCATAGGCACCGCTCAGCTCCAGCTGCAGGCCCCGCCGCTGATGACTGCGACCACACTGGCGCTGTTGTCGGGCCTGTTTTTGTTGTTGATGGGGATCATGCGGATGGGTTTTTTTGCAAGCTTTTTGTCCCATCCGGTCATTTCCGGTTTCATCACCGCCTCCGGCCTGATGATTGCACTCAGCCAGATCGCCTCACTGCTGGGTATTCAAGGCGGAGGCAGCACGGTGCTGGAGATGGCCGCCAACCTCCGGGCAGGTCTTGCCGGATTGAATCCGTACAGCCTGGTGCTGGGTGGAGCCGCCCTGGTATTTTTGCTTGGCTGCCGGTGGGGGCTGAGCGGGTGGCTGATTCGCCGGCAGGTGACCGCATCAACTGCGCACCTGCTGAGCAAAACCGCGCCCATTGTGGCGGTGGTGGTTTTGAGCCTGGTCACCTGGGTATTCTCTCTGGATCAACGAGTGGCGGTGGTCGGCGCCGTTCCGCAGTCCTTGCCCCAGCTGCAATGGCCGCACTCCAGTTGGAGCCTGATTCAGCATCTGTGGATGCCGGCGTTGATGATCGCGATCATCGCCTATGTGGAGTCGGTTTCGGTGGGCAAGACACTGGCGGCAAAAAGACAGCAAAAGCTGAACCTGAATCAGGAGTTCATTGGCTTGGGCAGCGCCAATATCGCCTCGGCCTTTTGCGGCGGCTTCCCGGTTACGGCGGGGCTTTCCCGCTCGGTGGCCAATTTTGAAGCGGGCGCGGTGACTCAGCTTGCCGGCATCTTTACAGCCGTTCTGGTTGCCCTGTCCGCCCTCTTCCTCACGCCCCTGCTGTATTTTTTGCCTAAGGCCGTGCTTGCAGCCACCATTATTGTTGCCGTGATGGGTCTGTTGGATTTTCAAATTCTGAAAAAAACCTTCATCTACGCCAAAAAAGACTTTGCTGCGGTACTGATCACACTGCTGCTGACTCTGCTGCTGGGAGTAGAAGTGGGCGTTGCCTCCGGGGTTGGCGCCTCGCTGTTATTGCATGTCTACCGCACGTCGCGCCCGCACATCGCCGAGGTGGGCCTGCTGGAGGGGACCCAGCACTTCCGCAACATCAAGCACTTCAAAACACAGACCCTGCCGCAGGTACTGAGCCTGCGTATGGACGCCGGCCTGTTTTTTGCCAATGTGGGGGCACTGGAGGACAGAATCTTCAGTGAGCTGGACCAGCGGCCAGGGGTGAAACATGTGGTGTTGCTGTTTAGCGGCATCAACGACTTGGATTTCAGTGCGGCGGAGGTTTTGCAGGAGATCAACCGACGGCTGCAGGCGCGTGGCATCTTGCTGCACCTGTCGGAGGTCAAAGGCCCGGTGCAGCAAAGGTTGCAGCGTTCGCCCTTGTTGGACGAGCTGACCGGGCAGGTCTTTTTAACTCACTACGAGGCGCATCGGCGCCTTCAGCGCCAGGAGTCATCCCAAGGTTGATCAGTCGGCCGGTGGGGCCTCACGGCGCTCGTCAATGAACTCCCGGGCTTTCTGGCGGCTGGTATCCAGCGTTGCCCGAGCCGCATTGCCCACATCCTCGGCAGCCCGCTCCGTGCGCTCGGCCAGGTTCTTGGCAGTACTGCGAGCAGATTTGCCCAATTCTTCAGCCGACTCTTCAGCTCGTTCACCCAGTTCTTCCACGCCGTCGCGGAAACGCTCGGCAGATTCTTCGAAGGACTCACGCGCAGCGCGGTCTTCGCTATCCTGGTCGCTGCAGGCCTGAAGCGAGACAGCCGCCATCAAAGCGGCAATCAAATACACCTGCGGTTTGTTTCTGTTCACTTCACCACCTCTCAAGTTCTGATATTTTACGGACTTAATTTTGGCAGCGTGCATGATTGCTGCGCACTAATCTATGATTCTGAGTTCCAGCTTCACATTGCCTATGGCGATGATATCGCCATTTTTGCAGCGAGCCGACTTGACCGAGATTTGGTTCAGTTTAATGCCGTTGGTGGAGCCGTTGTCGGTTATGTTCCACTGCTTGCGCTCACAGCGCAGGTAGGCGTGGTCACTGGAGACGGTGGGATCATCCAACACCACATCCGATAAAGAGCTGCGGCCCAGGCTCCATTGCTGCTCGGCACCAAACGGCAGACGCAGCTCTACCACACGCCCTACACTGCGCCCGCTTCTGACCAGCAACACCGCCGGCGTACGCTGCTTGTCAAACTTATTGGTATCAATGGTTGCCCTGTCGGCCACGGGTAGAAGCGCCTCATCGGCTGCTTTGTCTTCGGCGGTGCTGGACCACTCGCCTGTCTGCATGTAAGACGAGCGGAACATGGTTTTGCCCGACGTACGATCCTGATGACGGTAGGCAGCAAGCTCTTCTTTCAAGCGCCGCTCCGAGGCCAGATCATTCTGTGGCGGCTCGGGGGCCATCAGCACCAGCTTTTCATCCCCCAGCGTAACCACATCCCCGTGCCGCAACTGGGTGGGCGCATGTATTCTCATGCTGTTGACATAGGTGCCGTTGGTGGAGGAAAGGTCCTGGATGGTGACGCCCTCCGCGCTGACCTGCAGTTGTGCATGCTGCCGCGACAGCAGGCCGGATTCGATAAAAATGTCGCAACTTTTGACCCGCCCGATGGTGTACTCGGGCTGGCTGAGTACGTACAGCAGATCGGAGCGGATACTTTTCAGGCGATAAAAGCGCGGCATGGTGTTTACCTCGGGGGGCCGGAAACGTTCAGGGTTGGCCGGCAAGGTTAACCGGCCGCAGAACGCCTGAGGCTAACAATTGTGGGCACTGTCTGAAACGCCCTCTGTCACAATCCTGCCAAAGATACCGCAGCCCCAAAGTTCAAACCCGCTGACAGGTTGTTGGCGGCACAGGTTTGTGCCGACGTGCCCCATCAAAAAACGTGCGGGTACTGCTGCGCGATACAGCTATTCGAGTTGCAGCCCGCCGGCCTGGGTGGCCGCCGCCTTCAGCCCTTGTCCCCGGTGTAGGCCTCAACCCGGGCACGAAGCTTTTGTCCGGGTCTGAAGGTTACCACTCTGCGCGCGGTGATGGGTATTTCCTCCCCGGTCTTGGGGTTCCGTCCTGGACGCTGACTTTTATCCCGCAACTCGAAATTACCAAACCCCGATAGCTTTACCGACTCGTTTGACTCCAGCGCCTGACGAATTTCATCAAAGAAGGCTTCCACCAGATCTTTGGCCTCACGCTTGTTGAAGCTCAAGTCTTCAAACAGCTTTTCGGCCAGGTCGGCTTTGGTCAAGGACTCAGACATAGAACTACCTCAGTTGGGCGTTGTAGTCTTGCTGTAGACGAAGAACCACCTGGGACAGGCAGCTGTTTACCTCTTCTTCTTTCAGCGTTCGGGCCGCGTTTTGGAACACCAGATTGAATGCCATACTCTTTTGACTGGGCGCTATGCCCTGACCGCGGTAAACGTCAAACAGGTCCAGTTGCTGTAGCTCCTCGCCGGCGGCAGCGCGAATGCTGCGCAACAGCTCTTCATAGCTTACCCGATCGTCCACTACCACGGCTAAATCGCGGGTGACGGCGGGGAAGCGCGACACCGGGGTGAAGCGCGGCAAGCTGGCCTGCAACAACGGCTGCAGTGCACACTCAAATACAAAAACGGCTTGTGTAAATCCAAGCTTCTTGGCGATGGTAGGGTGCAAAACGCCAAGCTGGCCTATCTGCGTGCCTTGATGGTTGATGCTGGCAGCCTGACCGGGGTGCATCCACGAACAGTCCGTCAAGGGTAGAAATGTGTATTCTTCAGCCGCACGAGTCAAGGCCAACAGGCTCTCAATGTCACCTTTCAGATCATAAAAATCTGCAGGTTGTGATGCGGCGGACCAACTGGTTTGCAGGGCATTGCCATATAAAACAGCGGCAATGGATTTTTCCTGCCGCAGCTGCTCGGCGGTCCCCTGTGGCGATAGAAATCTCAACCCCGTCTCAAAAAACTTGACCCGGGCCTGCTGGCGGTTGAGGTTGCTCTTCAGCGCCTGCAGCAAACCCGGCAGAAGCGAAACCCGCATGGCGGACATATCTGCGCTGATGGGGTTGAGCAACTCCACTGCGCGAGCCTCGGCAAAGATTGTCTGTTGAAGCACCGGATCCACAAAGCTATAGGTTATCGCTTCTTGATAGCCTCGGCTGATCAAGTGATCTTTCAGCTGCTCCAGTGAATTCAGCGTCTCGCTGTTGCGCTGCAGTTCGGGGTTGAAGGCATGAGTGGTTGTGGGCAGATTGTCATAGCCATAAACCCGGGCAACCTCTTCTATGAGGTCTGCTTCTATGCTGATGTCAAAGCGGTAGCTGGGCACCCTGAACTGCCAGCCCTGCGGGTCTTTGTGCAGCAACTCCAGCCCCAGACGCGTCAGAATGTCCTCTACCTGCTCGGCCTCAAGCACTGCGCCCAACAGGTTATCAAGTTTTTTGCGGTTGAGTACCACCGTGACCGGCACGGGCTTGTGCGCGGCGTCCTCGTGTACGCTGGCCGGACCGGCATTGCCCCCGGCTATCTCCAACAGCAACTGGGTGGCGCGCTCAATGGCGGTAAGCTGCAGCTGGTGATCCACCCCCCGCTCAAAGCGGTGGGAGGAATCTGTATGCAGGCCATAACTGCGGGCGCGGCCCGCCAGAGCCATGGGGGCAAAAAAGGCCGATTCCAGGAACACATCCCGCGTGTCTGCCGACACTGCGCTGCCTGCGCCGCCCATGATGCCCGCCATGGCCTGAGGGCCACTATCATCGGCGATTACCAGCGTTTCGTCATTCAGCGTAATCTCCTGGCCATCAAGCAACTGCAGTGATTCGCCTTCTCTTGCCATGCGCACGCAGACGTTGCCGGTCAGCTTGTGCAAGTCAAAGGCATGCATCGGCTGCCCCAGCTCCAACAGCACGTAATTGGTAACGTCAACCACGGCATCAATGCTGCGCAAACCGCTGCGCCGCAGCTTTTCTACCAGCCATTGCGGAGACGGCTGGCTCAAGTTCAGGTTCCTGATGACCCGCCCTACGTATACCGGGCATGCCGATGGCGCCTCCAAAACCACGGTCAAACGGTCATCCAGGGTGACCGGTGCAGGGGTTAACACCGGCGGGTTCGGGTGCAGCCGATTGAGCACGCCCACTTCGCGGGCCAGACCACGCAAGCTCAAGCAATCACTGCGATTGGGCGTCAGATCAACGTCTATGCAGCGATCGTGCAACTGCAGGTAGGCGCACAGATCTTCGCCAACCGGAGCATCCGCCGGCAATTCCCACAAGCCGGAATCGTCTTCACCCAGCTTCAGCTCGGTTTGGCCGCAGAGCATACCGCAGGATTCTACGTCCCGCAGCTTGGCTCGTTTGATTTTCAGATCCGCCGGCAGCCGTGCGCCGACTGTGGCAAACGGCACCTTGATGCCGGGCCGAGCGTTGGCGGCGCCGCACACCACTTGCTGCACGCCGTCCGCATGACCCGCTACCTGGCAAATTTGCAGCCGGTCGGCATTGGGGTGGGGTTCAACCGACAGTATTTCTCCCACCACTACCCCGGTTATGGTGTCTTCCACCACCGGTTCCACCGCGTCCACTTCAAGGCCCGCCATGGTCAGTTGCGCTACAAGTTGCTCCGTAGACAGGGGCGGATTGACCCACTCTCGGAGCCAGGATTCACTGAATTTCATAGTTTGGTCTGAGCCGCTCCGCAGTTAGGCTTGTGCTTTGATGGGTCGACGCCCGATGCTGTAATAATCAAATCCGCGATCTGTCAGCCACTCGGGCTGATAAAGGTTGCGGCCATCAAACACCACTTTGCTGCTCAGCATCTCGCCAACGCGTTTCCAGTCTGGCGAGCGGAACGCCTGCCATTCTGTGCACACCACCAATGCGTCTGCGCCCTGCAGCGCATCGTAGGCCTTTTTGCACAGGGTGAGATCGTCGCGCTCACCGTAGATGCGTTTGGTTTCTGCCATGGCTTCGGGATCAAAGGCTTGCACCTTGGCGCCCAGGGACCACAAGCCTTCCATAAGCACGCGGCTGGGTGCTTCGCGCATATCGTCGGTGTTGGGTTTGAACGCCAGGCCCCAAACCGCAATGGTCTTGCCGGCCAGGTTGTCGCCAAAGTGCTGCTGCAGTTTGTTGAGCAGTACCAGCTTCTGGGTATCGTTGACATCCTCAACGGCGGTCAGCAGAGGCGCAGTCTCTCCCACGCCATTGGCCGTACGGACCAGCGCTTTGACGTCTTTCGGGAAGCAGGAGCCGCCGTAACCTATACCGGGATAAATGAACTGGTAACCTATGCGAGGATCAGAGCCGATGCCGCGACGCACCAGTTCTATGTCGGCGCCCAAACGCTCGGCAATACGCGAGATTTCATTCATGAAGCTGATTTTTGTGGCTAGCATGGCGTTGGCGGCGTACTTGGTCAGCTCTGCAGAGCGCACATCCATGAACATGACCTTGTCATGGTTGCGGTTGAACGGTGCATAAAGCTCGCGCATGCGTTTGATCACCCGCTCACAGTCGCAGCCCACCACTATGCGGTCCGGTTTCAGGAAGTCGGTGACAGCGGCGCCTTCTTTCAGAAACTCCGGGTTCGAGGCTACGTCAAACTCGATACTGGCGCCCCGAGCCTTGAGGGTTTCATTGATCTTGTTCTTCACCCGCTCTGCACTGCCAACCGGTACGGTCGACTTGTTTACCACTAAACGGTATTCGGTCATGTGCGCGCCGATAGACTCGGCGACCTGCAGAACGTAGCGCAGGTCGGCAGCGCCGTCTTCATCCGGCGGGGTGCCAACCGCGATGAAAACAATCTCGCCAAATTCAACAGCCTCTTTGGCATTGGTGGTGAACTGCAGGCGACCCTGAGCGACGGAGCCTTTGACAATGTCTTCCAGGCCGGGCTCAAAAATGGGTATTTCACCCGCTCGCAGCCGCTCGACCTTGGCGTCGTCAACGTCAACGCACATTACATCGTGACCTGAATGCGCCAAGCAAGCGCCCGTCACCAACCCCACGTAGCCCGTGCCAAAAATAGAAACTCTCATTGAATTTTCCCGTTCTGTGATTTAAAACTGCCGCAAAAAGTTAAGATCGTTTTCAAAAAACATCCGCAAATCTTTGATGCCGTAACGCATCATGGCCAGGCGCTCTACGCCCATACCAAAGGCAAAGCCACTGTACTTGTCCGGATCCAGGCCGCTGGCCGAAAATACATTGGGGTGTACCATGCCACAGCCGCCCACTTCCAGCCAACCGCTATTCTTGCATACCCGGCATCCCGCGCCTTTGCAGTGGGTACACTGAATATCGAATTCGGCCGAGGGCTCGGTGAATGGAAAATATGAAGGGCGAAAGCGCACAGGCGCATCCGCTTCAAAAAAAGCCTTCAGGAATTGATCCACTATGCCTTTGAGATCCGCAAAACTCACGTTTTCATCTACCACCAGCCCTTCTACCTGATGAAACATGGGGGTGTGGGTGAGGTCGGAATCGCAGCGGTAGACGCGGCCCGGACAAATGATACGGATTGGCGGCGCGTTTTTCTCCATAGTACGGATTTGCACGGGCGACGTATGAGTGCGCAGCACATGTTTTGCATCAACGTAGAAGGTGTCGTGCATGGCGCGCGCGGGGTGATGCGCGGGTATGTTGAGCGCTTCGAAGTTGTGGAAGTCGTCTTCAACCTCCGGCCCTTCCTCTACAGTAAAGCCGGCGCGAATGAAGATCTGTTCGATGCGGTTCAGCGTGCGACTGACCGGATGCAGCCCACCGCGGTCTTTGCGCCGGCCGGGTAGAGTGACATCAATGCTTTCATCTGCCAGTTGTGCCGCAATCTGCGCGTCTTCAAGCGCCTGCTTTTTTTGATTGATGGCATCCTGAATCTTTTGCTTCGCCTCGTTGATACGCGCACCCGCTGCAGGGCGCTCCTCCGCAGAAAACGAACCCAGAGATTTCAGAAGTGCCGTCAGCTGGCCTTTCTTGCCCAGGTAGTCAACCCGCACCTGGTCGAGTTGGGCGAGGCTTTCGGCTTTTTCCGTCAGTAAGACGGCTTCATCGGTAAGCGATGCAAGATTTTCCATTTCGGTTCAACCCAAGCTGCTGAAGGCCGCCCCAGAGAGGGGCCGCCAATACAAATTCCAAAGGACAGGTGCTGCAATGCCAAGAGCGACCGGGCCCGGATACAACAAAAGTAACTGTTCTGTTCAACCGGCCACCGTTCAAATTGCGTTCGAATGAGCAAGGCGAAAAATGGGAGTTTGCAGGTGTAAAGGGCCATTTTTTAACGCAGCCATGGGCCAATTCGGGCGTGAACTGAATAGTAACCAATAAAAAAGGGGAAGCAGCCAGAGCCCTTCCCCTTCCAAACTACCTAGACCCAGTGGGCTATGCGATGCGCCTGGCGACTTGACGCCTGCCATTCACAGTCTTAACGCTGACAGGGCGCCAGCTATATCACCAGCCTGCGCCTTACGCCAAGCTCCGGGTGTGGCAGATTACGCCGCCAGAGCTTCTTTAGCCTTGCCTACTACCGCTGCAAAAGCCGCTTTATCATGTACCGCCAGGTCTGCCAAAACACGACGGTCCAGCAGAACCTCTGCTTTCTTCAGGCCAGCAACCAAACGGCTGTAGCTGATGCCCTCAGCGCGAGCCTGTGCGTTGATTCGGGTAATCCACAGGGCGCGGAAAGTACGCTTCTTTACGCGGCGATCGCGGTAGGCGTATTGACCGGCTTTGATCACGGCTTGTTTGGCCACGCGGAATACGCGCGAGCGTGCTCCGTAATAACCTTTGGCTGCTTTCAAGATTTTTTTGTGGCTGCGACGCGCCACTACACCACGTTTTACACGGGCCATTACTCATATCCTCTTCTAGATGAAATGCGGTTCAACTGAGCAAAAATGCTTTAGTTGGCGCGCAGCATGCGGTCAATCAGCGGTTTATCGGAAGGGTTCATGATTTCCGTGCCGCGCAACTGACGCTTACGCTTGGTGCTCATCTTGGTCAGAATATGGCTTTTGAAGGCCCGTTTGTGCTTGTAACCCGCTGCGGTTTTTTTGAACCGCTTGGCAGCACCACTGTGTACTTTAGCTTTTGGCATTACTTTTACTCCAGTAATAGGCGCGGTGTGCGCCCGGTTTTTTTCAAAATAACAAGGCAGCTAAAAGCCCGGCTATTTTTTCTTTTTGGGGGCAATCACCATAACCAATTGCCGCCCTTCCATTTTTGGATGTTGCTCCACCGTACCTATTTCTTCCAGGTCTTTTTCTATACGCTGCATCATTTCCATGCCCAGTTCCTGGTGCGCCATCTCGCGACCGCGAAACCTCAGCGAAACCTTGGCTTTGTCGCCATCGTCAAGAAAGCGGGTCAGGTTGCGAAGCTTGACCTGATAGTCCCCTACCTCCGTACCCGGGCGAAACTTCATTTCCTTGATCTGCTGCTGCTTTTGCTTCTTTTTGGAAGCTGCTTTCGATTTTTTGATCTCGAACAGGTGCTTCCCGTAATCCATTATTTTACAGACCATGGGGTCTGCGTCTTCCGTTATGGCCACCAGATCGAGACTGACCGCCTGCGCCGCCTGCAACGCTTCCTGCAGTGGAACTATGCCCACCTGCTGACCATCAGCGCCAATCAGGCGCACTTCCGACGCCTGTATTTGGTCGTTGATGTTGGCTTTTTTGCTGCGGCCCTTGCCGTTGTCTTTATTGCTAATGGGAAAACTCTCCTGTTAGTTGATAATGCACCCAAAAGGTCAGGGTCAATGGCTCACTCGACTGCGCTTGGCCACCTCGGCGGCCAAATGCTGTGCGAATTCATCTATAGCCATGGAGCCCAGGTCTTCGCCCTCTCGGGTTCTTACTGCGACTTGACCGGAGGAAACCTCCTGATCACCCACAACAAGCAAGTAAGGCGTCTTCTGAATGGTATGCTCGCGGATTTTAAAGCCGATCTTCTCATTTCTCAAGTCACAAACCACGCGGAAGCCGCGTTCCGCAAGGCGTTTCTGCACATTTTGCGCGTATTCAGCCTGATTGTCAGTGATATTCAGCACAACCGCCTGCTCAGGTGCCAGCCAAGCCGGGAAAGCGCCTTCGTAGTGCTCTATCAAAATGCCGATGAATCGTTCAAACGACCCCAGTATAGCGCGGTGCAACATAACTGGGACCTGTCGGGAGCCATCTTCGGCCACATACTGGGCATCCAGTCGCCCAGGCATGGAAAAATCCACCTGGATAGTGCCGCATTGCCAGACCCGACCAATGCAGTCTTTCAATGAAAACTCGATCTTGGGGCCATAAAAGGCGCCTTCCCCGGGCAATAATTGCCACTGCAGGCCCTGCGCGTTGAGCGCGTCCTCCAGGGCTTTCTCGGACTTGTCCCAGTCTGCATCACTGCCAACGCGCTGGTCCGGCCGAGTCGAGAGCCGGATGATCACCTCGGTAAAGCCGAAGTCCGCATACACCTGATACAGCAGATCAGTAAAGGCCGACACTTCTTTCTGGATCATGGCCTCGGTACAAAAGATATGCGCATCGTCCTGGGTGAAGCCACGCACGCGCATTAAGCCCTGCAGGGTTCCCGAAGCTTCATTGCGATGGCAGGAGCCAAACTCGGCCAGCCGCAGCGGCAGGTCGCGATAGCTCTTCAAACCCTGATTGAAAACCTGCACATGGCAGGGGCAGTTCATGGGCTTGATGGCGTAGTCACGCGCTTCCGACTCTACGGTGAACATGCCATCGCGGAACTTATCCCAGTGCCCGGAGCGCTCCCAAAGCGATTTATCCACCACCTGCGGGGTTCTTATCTCGCTATAACCGTTGGCCCGCTGCACCTCGCGCATGTAGCTTTCAATGGCGGTATAAACCGTCCAGCCGCGCGGGTGCCAGAACACCATGCCGGGCGCCTCTTCCTGAATATGAAAGAGATCAAACTTCTTGCCCAGCTTGCGATGGTCGCGCTTTTCCGCCTCTTGCAGGCGCGTCAGGTAGGCATTCAGCTCCTTTTTTGAAGCCCAGGCAGTGCCGTAGATGCGCTGCAACATCTCGTTTTTGGAGTCGCCGCGCCAATAGGCCCCGGCAACCTTCATCAATTTGAAGTGTTTCAATTTGCCGGTCGAGGGCACGTGCGGGCCGCGGCAGAGATCTTCGAAATCACCCTGTTTGTAAAGCGACAGCGGCTCATCGGAGGGGATGCTCTCGATGATCTGCGCCTTGTATTCTTCTCCCAGCGCTCGAAAATGGTCGACCGCTTCCTCGCGCGGCAGAACCCGGCGCGTCACCACATCGTCGGCCTCGGCCAGCTCACTCATACGCTGTTCTATTGCCGCCAGGTCTTCCGGCGTGAAGGGGCGCTTGTAGGCGAAATCGTAATAGAAGCCGTCTTCAATGACGGGGCCAATGGTCACCTGCGCCTCGGGAAACAGCTGCTTCACCGCCTGAGCCAACAAGTGGGCTGCGGAGTGACGAATGATGTCCAGCCCCTCCGGCGATTTGTCCGTAATCACCGCCAGCTCGGCATCGTTGTCTATGACATGGGCCGCGTCCACCGCACGGCCGTTGACCATGCCACCCAGGGTAGCCTTGGCCAAACCCGGGCCAATATCCTGGGCAACGTCCAGCACCGATACCGGGCCAAGGAATGCGCGTTGGGATCCGTCGGGGAGAGTGATGGTGGGCATGCTGCGATCCTTGTTCAGTGGTGACCCCTACCAAAGGCCACGTGATGTGCGGTTCAAAGGGCGGCCAGTATAAAGACATCGCGGGCATTTGGCTATATTGGCGCCAGACGCCTGATTGCCTCGGCTACCACCGCCTGCAGAGTGGCATTGGCGCCCTGCAGGATGGCTAAGACCTGCTGCATGGTGATGATCTCATCCGCCCGCCCGGCCGCCCAGTTGACCACTGTGCAAAGGGCGGCATACTCCATGCCCAGCTCCCTCGCCAATGCGGCCTCTGGCATCACCGTCATACCAACAATATCGCAGCCGTCGCGCTCCAGCCGGTCAACTTCCGCTGCGGTCTCCAGCCGTGGCCCCTGGGTACAGGCGTAGACCGCCTGCCCGTGCCCGCCGAGCGCCCTGCTGCGCAAAGCCTGCAGCAGGGCCTGCCGCGGTGCATCTGAAAAGGGCTGGGCGAAGTCGATATGATTGATGGCTTCGCTCAAGCTGTCGACAAATGTTTGCGGGCGACCGTGGGTGTAGTCGATCAACTGATTGGGCACCACCAGCTCGGCGGGTCCCATTTGGGCGTTGATGCCGCCTACGGCGTTCACCGCAATGATGCTTTTGACCCCGAGCTGATGCAGCGCATGAATGTTTGCGCGGTAGTTGATCAGGTGTGGCGGCACCTTGTGCTGAAGACCGTGACGAGCGAGAAAAGCAACGCACTTGCCGTCAAGCCTGCCTACTATGAGGTCGGTTACCCGCCCAAAGGGCGTGGTTATGTGCAATGCCTGTGTGGCTTGAAGGCCGGCCAAGGCATAAAACCCCGAACCGCCGATCACAGCCGTAGAAGCGCTCTGACCCGAAAGCGCAATCATCATCTACCCATCATCTTGGGTTTGCCAAGGCGGCGATCAGCCGCTGGCTATCCTGCCAGTAAACATCCTGTTGCAAGAGCTCCAGAGTGTCATGAGTGCGTTTTTGCGGCAGTCTCAAACCGCTCAATCTCTTGCCCAGCGGCCAGGCTTTGGCCTGCAAATGAGCCAGCACCTCGCGAGCCCCCTCCGGCTGATTGCAAATCAGGGCAGCGTCGCAGCCAGCGCTTAGAGCGGCTACGGCCCGCTGGCTGTAGCTGCCGGCCTCTGCGGCCCCCTGCATGGAGAGATCATCACTGAAGATGACGCCATCAAAGGCCAGCTCAGTGCGGAGAATGTCTTGCAACCACAGGCGCGAAAAACCGACCGGTGAAGGATCCACCTGCGGGAACTTGACGTGAGCCGGCATAACCGCTGCGCATTGCCCAAGCAGCCGAACAAAGGGAACAAGGTCCTGCTGCCGAAGCTCCTCCATGGAGCGCATGTCCACCGCCTCCGCCACGTGACTGTCCGCCTTGATGCCGCCGTGCCCCGGGAAATGCTTGGCCGTGGCGGGCATGCCCGCGTCACGCATGCCCGCTATGTAGTATTGCCCCAGCCGGGCTACGGTTGCCACATCGCGACTGAAGGAGCGGTCACCGATGACATCACTGCGATGATCATCGGCATCCAGAACGGGCGCAAAGCTCAAGTCCACATCCAGGGCTCGCAATTCGGCCGCCATCAGCCAGCCACAGCGGTAGGTGAGATCCGCCGCCCGCTGTGGATCGTGCTGTAGCATGCCGCCAAGCCGCTGCAAGGGTGGCAAGCGGGTAAAGCCCTCCTTGAAACGCTGCACCCGACCACCCTCTTGGTCCACCGCGATAAGGATATCGCTGCGGGCCTCGCGTATGGCAGCAATAAGGGCCTGCAGTTGAGGCACCGAGCGATAATTCCGAGAGAAGAGCACCACGCCTCCGGCGTAGGGATGCTCCAGCTGACGTGCTTCGTCAGGGGTCAATTCATACGTGGCCAGATCCAGAAAAACCGGCCCCAAAAGGCTGTTGCTTTGCATCAAGTGTGAGGCCTCAAACTATTGAAAAACTTGGTGATTGCTATTGTACCCCTCTGCACCAATGCGTGAAGGGGTTGCCAAGGCACGCCAGTAAAAAAAGCGTTTGTGCCGGGCAGCCAACGGTGGAAGCGCCGCCGCTTTCGCGACGGCCGCATCTGGAGGCAGCCGGTGTTGCGCGCATTCACTGGCAAGCCTGTCAGTTGACAGGAGCACCCAGAAGGGGGTTGCATATCCTGCGCGCCTGTATATAATCACAAGGACTGTACATAACAACAGACAAAACCAGCTAAGGACTTCGGCATGAGCAAATTGACACCGCGCCAGCAAGATGTGCTCAACCTGATCAAAGAACAAATGGACGCCACCGGCTGCCCGCCAACCCGGGCAGAGATCGCCAAGGCGTTAGGGTTCAAGTCGGCCAATGCTGCAGAAGAGCACATCAAGGCGCTGGCACGAAAAGGTGCCATTGAGGTGATAGAGGGCGCATCCAGGGGCATCCGCCTGCCGGAGCACGAACGGGGAATTCCAGTCATTGGCCGGGTAGCCGCAGGTAACCCGATCCTGGCTCAGGCAAACATAGAAGAATACTGCCCTATCCCCGACAGCATGTTCAAGCCCTCGGCCCATTATCTGTTAACGGTGCATGGCATGAGCATGCGTGACGCCGGCATTCTGGACGGAGACCTGCTGGCGGTTCATA
Source organism: uncultured Cellvibrionaceae bacterium (assembly GCA_964399955.1). GTDB lineage: Bacteria > Pseudomonadota > Gammaproteobacteria > Pseudomonadales > Cellvibrionaceae > CAYNST01. The sequence goes on from CAYNST010000001.1 coordinate 74,697, forward strand.
ACACCACCCAGGTGCGCAATAACGATATTGTTGTGGCGCGCATAGAAGATGAAGTCACCGTTAAACGCTTCAAACGCGAGCGCAATCGCGCCGTGGTTGAGCTTTGGCCAGAAAATCCGGATTTTGATGTTATAACCGTAGACCTTAGGGACAAAAACTTTGCCATAGAAGGCTTGTGTGTGGGTGTCATTCGTAGGAGCTGATTCATGTTCGCTGCAAACTTGCCAACTCAGACAACGTCATGCTGGTCCGCCAACAACAGCGTGGGCATAACCGAAGTAGTACTGGCTCACGATCAAGGCTACGGCTTGCTGCTTCCCACCCTGGCCTACCTAAGCCGCAATACCCGTGGCCGCTGGTTTACCTGGATTGCACCGCAGGGCATCAATAAACAACTGTTGTGGGATTACGGCTTTAATATGCAGCATGTGCGGCTGGTGCACACCTTGTTGCCCCAACAAGCGTTTGAAGTTTGTAGAAAGGCGCTGTCTATCGGTAATAGCCACAGCGTCATCGCCTCTATGGGTCGACTGTCGGGATGGCAAATGAAAGAATTGGAAAACGCCGCCATGGCCGGGGGCTGTTCCGGGCTGCTGTTACGCAATCGCTGAACGCGTTGCGTTGCTCGCAGTTACCACGGGTGATGCACATCCGGTTTTGTCAGGCTGAATAAACAGGCATTAGTCGGTCAGACCGTAAGTGTTCAGATTGCATCGGAGCTTTTTGCTGCGCTTGGAAAGGTGAGTTTACCCGGGACGCATACTGTGCACTTGCTGTACTGCTCTCATCCAGGGCCGCCTCTTCAGCGGTACTTCCTGATCCAGACAGGATGGCGCAATTCTTTTATGCAGCCATGGGCAAATTTACTGCTGAGCTGAATGTTTGCCTCCCTAAGCTCTGCTTTGGACGGAGGCATCAGTGCAGCACTCGCTCAAAGCTTGCGGCTTCCTGCTCCAGGTTGTCGTCGTTTATCTCAGCAAAAGCGTCCAAACCGGCCTCTATCATGGCTTTGGCAATTTCAAACTTGGAGCTGTCAAGATAAAACAGTGACTCCGGTGAAAAGCGCACCGAGACCAGAGGTTCGCCATCTTCGTTGGCCCGGCGCAAAGCGACTTCGCCGTCGTCCAGTTCTACGATTTCGTAAAGTGCAGATTCATCCAGGGACGACATAATTACCTTCTTTGAGTCAATTCTTTGATAGCAGCTGAGACACCCTTCACCGGCTGCTAAACAGGCAGGCGTTCTGCCGCTTAATATTCTTCGTCTGCAGCGCGTTGCCGCTCCACCATTGCCCGCAGTGAACTCACAAACCAGAGAGCATCCGCAGCGCTGGGGTTGCGGGTGCCGGCATCCACATCAACCGCGCCTATGCGCGGAAAGGACGCGGCGTCCTCTTCACCTTCATGGGTTTGGAACAGCGAGCCCTTGAGCGCCGGGCGTTTTTCGCCGCAATGAATTGCGGAGCGTTGAAGCAAAAAAATGGACCACCAAGAGTTGTTGTCATGCTGCAGATTTTGCAACTCTTGCACTTCGGCTGTGTGGACACAACGTTCAAACAGCTCCGGCAATTGACCGGCGTCAATCAGGCTGCTCTCGTCCGCAGTGTTATTCAACCGGTAGCGCCGGGTGATCTCCGCCAGATAAAAAGCCACGGCCAACTCCAGCTGCAAATAGGCCGACTGCACCAGCGCGCGTCGAGTGAACTCGGACGGGGCGGTATCCAGCATTGCCAGCAGTGCGTGGGCGTAGGCAATTTGTTGATCAACTCTACGAGCAAACAGTCCCGGCATATTACCCTCAACCAACGTGGATGCAACTGCGCAGACGCGCAAACTCTGATTAACTGCTGCGCTTTTTGGCGGCCGGTCGTTTACCTTCGCTTTCCACCCAACGGCCCTTGTCGAAGAAAGCCTTCCAGCCTGTGGGCTTGCCGTCCACTTCGGACTGCACATACTGCTCCTTGGTCTTGCGACTGAAACGTATCACCGCAGGCAGGCCATTGGGGTCAGCTTGCGGTGCTTTGAGCAAATAATGGTACTTGGGGTCAATATCCTGTTTGTGCGGCAGCAACTCGGCAACCAGTGGAGCCCGTGTTTCCCGATTTTTGGGAAATTGGCTGGCCGCAAGAAACAAGCCTGCGGCTCCATCTCTCAGCACGTAATGATCATCCACTTTTTCGCATCGCAGCTCGGGCATATCCACCGGTTCAATCTTCGGGGGGGCCGCTTCGCCACTGCGCAAAAGCTTCCTGGTGTTGCTGCATGTCTCGTTGGTGCAGCCAAAGTATTTGCCAAACCTTCCGGTTTTTAGCTGCATGTCATTGCCGCATTTGTCGCATTCGATCACCGGGCCTTCATAGCCCTTCAGTTTGAACACGCCCTCTTCAACTTCGTGCCCACTGCAGTCCGGGTTGTTGCCGCAGATGTGCAGCTTGCGCTTCTCGTCCAGCAGGTAGCTGTCCATGGCAGAGTTACACAGCTTGCAGCGCCGCTTCTGACGCAGCTGCCTGGATTCAGCCTCGTCGTCTTTATCTACGTCTACAACTTCGTCACCTTCAACCAGGTTTTTGGTGTTTTTGCAGCGCTCTTTGGGCGGCAAGGCGTAACCGGAACAACCAAGAAACACGCCAGTGCTGGCGGTTCGAATTTGCATGTTCCTGCCGCATTTGTCACATTTTATGCCGGTTTCTGTGGGATGGTTGCCACGCATGCCGGAGCTGTCGCCCTGGGCTTTGGCCAATTTCTGGGTGAAGTCGGCGTAGAACTCGTTCAACAGTTGATGCCAATCCTTGCTGCCTTCAGCAACAGAATCCAACCTTTGCTCCATGCTGGCGGTAAAACCGTAGTCCATCAGGTCTTTGAAGCTTTCGCTTAACCGCTCGGTGACAATGTCCCCCATTTTGTCCGCGTAGAAGCGCCGGCTTTTGACATGCACATAGCCGCGCTCCTGGATAGTGGAGATGATGGATGCGTAGGTGGATGGGCGACCTATGCCACGCTTCTCCAGCTCTTTTACCAAACTGGCTTCCGTGAAGCGCGCCGGCGGCTTGGTGAAGTGCTGGGTGGGCAACAGTGCCAACAAATCCAGCCGGTCGCCCACTTTCACATCCGGCAGAATTGCATCTTCGTCTTTGGTTTTTGGTGCCGGCAGCACTTTGAGATAGCCCTCAAATTGCATCACCCGACCCTTGGCCCGCAGTTGGTAGTCCGCAGCCTCTACGGTAATACTGCTACTGGTGAATTCAGCCGGCACCATCTGACAGGCGACAAATTGCTGCCAAATCAGGGTGTAGAGGCGCTCTGCGTCGCGGTCCATGCCTGCCAACTGGTTGGGCTTCAAGGTGACGCTGGAGGGGCGGATGGCTTCGTGAGCCTCCTGCGCCCGCTCCTTGTTGCTGTAGGTATTGGGCTGCTTGGGCAGATAGCGCTCGCCGAAATTCTCACCTATGTATTCACGACAGGCCTCAACCGCCTCGGTACTCAGATTGGTTGAATCCGTACGCATGTAGGTGATGTAACCGGCTTCGTACAGCCGTTGCGCCATGGTCATGGTCTTTTTGACGCCAAAGCTAAGCCGGGTACTGGCCGCTTGCTGCAGCGTCGAGGTGATAAAAGGCGCGTTAGGGCGGGATTGGGTTGGTTTGTCCTCGCGGGCCACCACCTTGTAGTCGGCGTGCTCCAGCGCTTTTACTGCAGTCATCGCCTCCGCTTCGGTTTTGGGCTCGAATGCGGCGCCTTTGTGCTTGGCAACCTCGTAGCGGCTTTTTTCTTTTTTGCGGGTGTTCAGGTCCGCCGCCAGGTTCCAGTACTCCTCGGGCAGAAACGCGCGGATTTCCCGTTCACGCTCGGCGATAAGCTTGACCGCGACCGACTGCACCCGGCCTGCGGACAGGCCGCGTGCTATTTTCTCCCACAGCAGCGGCGAAAGCATGTAGCCCACCACGCGGTCCAGAAATCGCCGGGCCTGCTGAGCATTGACCCGGTGAAGATCTATGCGGCCAGGCTTTTCAAACGCCTGCTGAATGGCAGTTTTGGTGATCTCATTGAACACCACCCGGTGGAAGCGGTCGTCATCACCGCCAATGGCTTCGCGCAGGTGCCAGGCAATCGCCTCCCCCTCACGGTCCAAGTCCGTCGCCAGATAGATGCGGTCAGCGCTGGCGGCGAGCTTTTTCAGCTCATCGACAACTTTTTCTTTGCCCGGCAATATTTCGTAGTGTGCCTGCCAGTTGTTTTCCGGGTCGATACCCATGCGCTTGACCAACTGCTGCCGGCCCTTCAGCAGTTTGTATTCGGCTTTCTCTTCGGCAGACATCTTGCGGGTTTTGGCCGCCTGCGCTGCTCGAGCTTTGGGGTCGACCGAGGGGGTCGAACCACTGGTCGGAAGATCGCGAATGTGGCCTACGCTGGATTTGACGATGAAGTCGTTGCCAAGGTATTTATTGATCGTCTTCGCTTTTGCTGGCGATTCCACAATTACCAGTGATTTACCCATTAATAAACCTGCTTTGCCTGATACACATTGCCTGGAGCGTTCTGCGCCGACGCACAAAACCCGGAAGCCGGTGTGCGCAAATGGCCCTAAAACGGCATCCACTGAGCCCCGGCCCTGCCGGATCTTGTGCGCATATATAAGTCCTGTCGTCGGTGAGGTCAAGTTAATCCTCGGCTGACGCGGCCCTTGCGCTGCCGCTTTGCCCGCCAAACAGCAGCCGTCACCAAGGCTGCATTTGCCCGCCACTCCCCCCGCCAACGCCGGGTTGCTGTGCTGTCAACCCGACCCTGGAACCCGCCTGTTGATGGATGTGGCGTCTCTGAGGGGCCAAAAGCAGAAGGCTGTGAATCTGCACGATGAGCTCCCCCACGCTACCGCCAGCCCCTTGAACTGCTGCTGCATCGCAGTGTTCCGGGTGAGCGACGCTTTCGAGCGGTTCGCGAGCCTTGCGCGCTGACGGCGCTGGAGCGCACGGTCGTGTCGCAAAAGCTGCTCAGAGGCCCGGACCGGAAACTAGTTGGGCGAGTCTTGATCCGGGTCACTGCCTGCGGCTCGCGGTACTTCATCCTCGACGCGCACCAGCGGCCAGATCAAGCCGCCGGTTTGCTGTAGCCAGGCAGCAATGGCTTGCAGTACGCTCTCCCCCCCCTGCTCGGACCAAAAACAACCCAGCCCCCGGCCGTCGGCGCTGATTGCGATAACCCGCTCCGGCAGCTGAGGCAGGGCCCGCTCAATCACATCTATTACCGCTTGAGAGGGGCGCTCGGAGTCACTCCAGTACCAGTAGTCGGCAAGATGAATGGCGTGCTGATAGGATAGCTTCTCCAAGCGCCAAACACTGTCACCGTAACGCGTCTTGCCGGTCTGCGGCCATTCCAGGCGATAGACCGGAGTCTGATCTTTACCCAGCGACGCGATGCTGACCTTGAGTCCCAATCCCAATGCCTGCTGCCTGAGTTTCGCCACAGCCTGCTGCCCCTTGGTGGGCTTTAGCATCAGGACGGGGCCGATGGCCGCGCAGAAGACCAGAACGATTGCAAAGATGATGTACCACGACATAAGCATTCCTGTGTAGTATTGCTGGAGGCATGAGCGCGTCATATTACCTGCTGTTGACACAACTTACAGGGCGGACTCACGCTAACCTGGTACAGGTCAGCCGCGCTTCGAAGCAACAAAGAGCAAAAATTGACGCAGACAGACGTACAACAGCAAATGATGCGGCCGGCTTGCGACGCGGGCCTATTCGAGTTGACCCAATTGAAGGAGAACGCCATGGATGCCTACCAACATATACTCATTGGCCTGGATCTTACCGAGCCAGACGCCACAACAATCGGTAAACGCGCGCTACAACTGGCGCAGCAGTCCGGCGCGCAGGTCAGCTTGGTGCATGTGATCGAGCCGCTGACATTTGCCTACTCCGGAGACGTTCCGGTGGATCTGACAAAAACACAGGACCTCATGGAGCAGCACGCGCAGAGACGCCTGCTTGCGCTGGTGGATGAACTGGGCATCAAGCCCCACACGGTGCAGGTCACGCTGGGCCCAACCGCCGACGAACTGCGCCGCACCGCCGCCAGCGTTGGCGCCGACCTGATAGTGGTAGGAAGCCACGGTCGGCACGGCCTGGCGCTGCTCCTGGGTTCGACCGCATCCCATGTTCTGCGGGGCGCAGAGTGTGATGTGCTGGCGGTGAGAGTTTAGAGCCGATCTTCACGGGAGCTGCCGGTCAGCCCTCCTTTTGCTGCTCCAACTCCTCCCACCGGCTGTAGCACTGCTCCAGCTGCGCCTGTTTCTGCTGAAACAATTCGGTGCGCGCCGCCACGGTCTCGGCTGCCCCCTGGTAGAATTCCGGCGTGCCCATTTCTGCTTGCAGCGCCTGGATTTCGGTTTCCAGTGTTTCGATCTGCACGGGCAGAGCGTCAAGCTCCCGCTGCAATTTATAGGATAATTTGCGCACGCTGGCGGTGGCCTTGGGCGCGGTGGCAGGCGGCGAAGGCTCGGCAGGCTTGGCGCTACCGCCCGCTGCCGATGCGTTGCGGGTATCCGGCCACACGCCTCCCTGACGCAGCCAGTCACTGTAGCCGCCCACGTACTCTTTCAAGACGCCGCCGCCCTCAAACGCGATGGTAGAGGTCACCACGTTGTCCAGGAACTCCCTGTCGTGGCTCACTAACAGCAACGTGCCACTGTAGGCAATCAATAAATCTTCAAGCAGATCCAGGGTTTCTGCATCGAGATCATTGGTGGGCTCATCCATGATCAGCAGGTTGGCGGATTTACTGAACAATTTGGCCAGCAGTACCCGATTGCGCTCACCGCCGGAGAGGGCCTTGATGGGTGTTCGGGCGCGCTCCCCGGTAAACAGAAAGTCATTCAAATAAGACACGATGTGCCGCGACTGACCGGCAATATCAATGAACTCTCGCCCCTCGGCCACGTTGTCGACCGCGCTTTGCTCAAGGTTGAGCTGGTCGCGCAGCTGGTCGAAATAGGCGACTTCCAGCTTGGTGCCCATTTGCAGCTTGCCGCTGCTGGGCCCAAGCTCGCCCAACAGCAACTTGAGAAAGGTGCTCTTACCTACACCATTGGGCCCGATCAGGCCTATTTTGTCGCCGCGAATAATACGGCAACTGAAGTTTTTGACTATCTCTTTATTGCCCCATGCAAAGCTGACGTTATGCAGCTCCGCCACCAGCTTGCCGGAGTTGACCTCCGAGCTAAGAGTCATGTTGGCCGTCTTTTGCCGCTCAATACGCTCGGCCCGCTCGGCCCGCAGTGCCTTCAATGCCCGTACGCGACCTTCGTTGCGCGTGCGGCGCGCTTTGATCCCCTGACGGATCCACACCTCTTCAGCAGCCAGGCGCTTGTCAAACAGGGCATTGTGTTTTTCTTCTTCGGCCAGCCGCTCGGCCCGCAGCGTCAAATACCTTTGATAATCGCTGTCATACAAACTCAACTGACCCCGGTCCAGCTCGCCGATGCGATTGGCGACTCGCCGCAAAAATGCCCGGTCGTGGGTAATGAAGATAATGGCGCCGCCAAAACTGATAAGATGCTTCTCCAGCCATTCGATGGCCAGAACGTCCAGATGGTTGGTCGGCTCATCCAGCAGCAGAACGTCGGGCTCGATCACCAAGGCCCTCGCCAGCGCCGCGCGACGCCGCCAGCCACCCGACAAATCCTTCAGAGACGTCTCGGCAACCAGATCCAGCCGGGTGAGCACCTGCTCTATGCGCGACTGGGCGCTCCAGCCGTCGGCCGCTTCAATGCGGGTCTGGATGTGGGCCAACTGGGTCATGGCAGATTCATCAGCCTGCATAGCCAGACGGTGATAATCGGCCAGGTCCCGGCCGAGATCGGCAAGCCCGCCGGCCACGTAATCAAATACCGTCATCTCTCCGGCATCAGGCAGATCCTGGCTGAGAGAGGCCATACGCAGTCCGGGCATACGCCAGCAATTGCCGCCGTCGCTGTCCACCTGCCCTTCGATAACCTTGAGCAGAGTTGATTTGCCAACGCCATTGCGGCCCACCACGCAAAGCCGGTCGCCGCGGTTCAAGGTGAGTTGGACGGCATCAAATATAATTTGCGTGCCGTAGTGCAGGTCCAAGTTATCGAGCTTTATGAGGTTCATTGATGTCTACTGCAGTATGGTCGGGGTTTCAGTGGTGCATCTTGCCTACTCATTGCCAAAAAATCTATCTGCGCCGCCGTTTCAGGCTGGCGTGAAGCGGGCTTTTAGTCGAAACTTTAGGCAACGCCACCAATACGTGAACAATTCGGTTTATAAAGGGGAAGACCAACTTGATCGGAGAATCTGCTACAGCCGTTTGCCGGAGCGCTCTGCGCATGCTGATGATGGCAGGCTTGCTGGCCGTCAGCGGCTTTGCCGCTGCCGCCCCCGCCGAACCCGCTGCGGGCCAGGACCCGGAGCTGGCAAGCCAGAGGTATCACTATCAGAAAGCCAAATCGGCACTGGCCGCAGGTAACTTGCCTACTTATAACCAGCATTTGGCAAATCTGGGCGACTACCCTTTGAAGCCCTACCTGGAATCCAATCGTCTGCGTGAGAATCTGAGCGCGCTGCCGTTCAGGCAGATTGATGCGTTTCTCAAAGAGTATCAAGACAGCCTGCTGGCCGACCGGCTGCGGGAGCGGACCCTACATATTCTCGCCAGAAGGGCCATGTGGTCGGAATTCAACCGCTACTACGATGAAGGCATAGCCTCCACCGAGCTTAAGTGCCACTCATTGAATGCGCGCCTCAAAACTGGCGACAAATCGGCCCTGAACGAGACCGCCGAGCTGTGGAACGTTGCCAAGTCACAGCCGTCCGCCTGCGACCCGATATTTCAAGCCTGGCAGGAAGCCGGTCTGATGACCCAGGACCTGGTCTGGAGCAGACTGTATAAAGCCGTGGAAGCGGATCAGACTGATTTGGCGCGCTACCTGGTAACTCAACTCAGTGAGCTGCAGCCCCATGGTGAGCTGTTGCTGCGCGTCCACCGGTACCCCACTCTGATCATGCAACGCGCCGTGTTCCAGAACCACGACCTGCCCACTCAACACATGATTGCCCAGGGCATCAAGCGCCTGGCCCGCAAACAGCCCCTGGATGCGCTCTACCACTGGGAGCTCTATGAGGCACAGCAGTTATTTCCTGAGGACCTTGGCCTGGACACCAAACATCACGTCTTGCGGCGCCTGATTCGCGACGGTCACGGGCGTCAGGCGCAACATTTGCTCAGCTATTCACACGCACTGCGCAAAGACGACCTGGTGGAGGAGATCCTCAGAGAAGCGCTGACCGAGCTGGACTGGAGCCGCGTCAATGAAACCATCTTGCTGCTGGAAGAAGAAAGCCAACAATCCGAGCGCTGGCTGTACTGGCGCGCCCGCGCCCAGGATGAGCTGGGCAAGCCGCTTGCGGGTTTCCGGTCGTCCAAGCAGGTGTACCAGGAGCTGGCCAGCAACCGCAGCTTTTACGGTTTCATGGCCGCCGACAAATTGGGCAAGGCGTATGCACTGGTAGACGATTCAGAGACGGTCGACGCGGAGGTTCTAGCGGAAATTGCCAGCCTGCCCGGCATGCGCCGCGCGCTGGAGCTCTGGTCTTTGGGCAACCTGCATGAAGCGCGTGCGGAGTGGCTGCACACATCCCGGCAGATCCAACCCCAGCAGTTGCTTGCTGCGGGTCAGCTGGCGAGAGACTGGGGCTGGTACAACTCCGGCATCAACGCCATGATCAGCGGCAACTGGTGGAATCACCTCACCGTGCGCTTCCCCTTGGCCTACCGCGACGAAATAGACCGCGTCGCGACCAACACCCGGGTTGATGCACGCCTGATTTACGCGGTAGCCCGTCAGGAAAGCGCCTTTGACACCCGCGCCCGCTCACCGGTGGGCGCAATGGGGCTGATGCAAATAATGCCCACTACCGCGCAATTCACGGCCAAGACGTTTGGCGTCAAGCACAAAAACAAAGAAGAGTTGTACGATGTCAATCACAACATCATGCTGGGCGGCCATTACCTCCAGTACCTGCTGGGCAGGTTTGACGGCAACCGGATACTCGCTGCAGCGGCTTACAATGCCGGCCCGCACCGAGTCAGTCGCTGGTTGAGCGATGAAGGCCAAAAGCGTCCCTACGATGTCTGGATAGAAACCATTCCCTTTCGCGAAACCCGACATTACGTGCAAAATGTGCTGTGTTATTCGGTCATCTACGGCTACCGCATGGGTCAGCCCGGAGCATTTGTATCCCCACATGAGGCCATCAGTAAACTCTGACCGCACCGCCCCCCCCCGGGCAGAATCCGGGGGATCAACATCGTTGCCCTTTTTCAGTTCTTCAACGCACCCCGTGAGGGTTCAGATTGCGTCCGAATCTGTGCCGCGCAAGTCGAACCACATGGATTTGCGCGGGAACCCGACTGGACAGGCTTGAGCGTGCGCTGCACAGCTATCCCCTCTTCCGCTCAACCACCCTGGAAGCTCGGCAATCACGAAAGATGCGCCGGGCAGCACGGCTTCCTCGTATAAACCGGCAAAGGCATTGCCGGGATTTTGCCCAGGGGCAGAATAATAAATGAGGGACACGCATGACGGGACAACCTGCACCACTCTTTGCGCGCCAGCCTATATTTGATAGGTCGCTGAAGGTTGTCGCCTACGAGCTGTTGTTTCGCGGCGGGCTGGACAGCCTGACGCGCAGCGTTCCCGGCGATGAAGCCACCTCTCATGTGCTGATGTACGCGTTTGGCCAACACCAGATTCAAGAGATTACCGGTCAAGTACCCGCCTATATCAATTTTACCCGGCACTGGGTAATGCACCCGCCAACTCTGCCACCTCAACAATTGGTGGTAGAAGTACTGGAGGACGTGCCGGCAGATAAGCAAGTGCTGAACGGTCTGAAGCAGCTGCGGGAAAAGGGTTATCAGATTGCCCTGGATGATTTTTTGATCACCCGCGACAGCGAAGTCTTTCTGCAGTTTGCCGATGTGGTGAAGATAGATGTACTCGCCCTGGCAGAACGCCAACTGGCCGAGTACGTGGCCCGCCTGCAGCCATTGGGTGTAAAACTGCTTGCAGAGAAAATAGAGAGTTTTGCCATGTTCCAGCGCTGCCAGGATTTGGGGTTTGACTATTATCAGGGTTATTTCCTGTCTCGCCCGCACATCCTGGAGGGGTTGGCCATTGATGAACGCAAAACCAGCGCACTGCGCCAACTGAATCTGCTCACCTCGGCCAACAGCTCTGCTGCAACCGTATTTGACGTTATTGACAGCCATACCCCACTGCGCCGGCAGATCCTGCGCGTCATCCAGGCCCTGCCCGGGCACGACAGCGCCGGACTGACAAGACTGGAAGACGCCACAGAGCAACTGGGCCTGGTGAGACTGGGGGCCTGGGCCGCTTTTGTGGCTCTGACGCTGCAAACGGATAAACCGCAGGCTGTTTGGGCACAAGGGCTGTGCCGCGCGCGTTTTTGCGAGCTGATTAGCCGGCACATTGCCGGGCAACGCGCAGCCGATGTGGGTTTCGTCAGTGGCTTGTTGTCCATGCTGGATGCGTTTCTGGACCTGCCGATGGAATACCTGGTTGCCCAACTGGATTTGACGCCCCCGCTCAAAGAAGCCCTGCTGAACAAAGCCGGGGAGGCCGGTTGTGCGCTGGATGTGATGCTGCAGTTGGAAGCGGCGGATTGGCAATCATTGAGCCATTCCCCCTGGTGTGCCTCGCAACGCTTGAGTGAGCAGGACATCGCCTTGGCCTACGGCGATGCCCTGAGCTGGTCTCAACACCTGATGTCAGTCGCCTTCTGACCGTTCGGCGACAGCTTGCAGCCACAGCCTCAGTGTATGGCTATCAAATGGCCACCCCAGTTCTTCGCCGCTTGTACAGTGCCTGAGCACCGGTATGCGCACCCCATATTGCTCTATCAGACGCTCATCTAGCGCAATGTCCGCCTCACGCCAGTCCAATGTCTGCCCTGCCGGCACGGCTTCAATCAGGTGTTTGGCTTTTTCACACAGGTGGCAGCCCAGGGTGGAATATAGAACAAACTGTGTCATGCTGTACCGCTCTCTGTAGGATCATTCAAGCGCGCATCTTAGCGTCTGCAGGAGGTTGCCTAAACCATCAGGTAGAGCAAAAGCGCACTGGTCGCGACCAGCACCACGCAGATCCCGACAATTAAAGGAACAGCCGAGTTGGGCTCTGTGGCCTGGCCGGCTTCCTGTGGGAGACGGGTCAAAGCCGCCCTGGATTTGGCTGGCAAAGAAGGTTGGGGCACAGCCGCCTGTTTTTGCTCGGCCAACTGTGCTTCGAGCTCTTCTGCACCGATGGCCGGCCGCAGCCGGGTGGAGTCAAAATCCGGCTCCGAACTTGCCGGGGTGACTGCCTGCTTGCGAGTCAGCTCAAAAGTAACGGTATCAAAGGCCACTTCGTCTCCGGCCCGCGCCAGCACCTTGCTGATACGCCTGCCATTGAGAAAGGTGCCGTTAGAAGAACCCAGGTCTTCAATTTGCACACCTCCCGGTACCGGGCTCAGGCGAGCGTGCTCTCGGGACAGATGCGACACCGTCAAACAAATACCGCAGCTCCTGGAGCGCCCAAGTACCACCGCCTTTTCGATCTGAAAGCGGCGCACGCCCAACATGGCATTTTTGCTCTGCAGATACCAGCCGTCCAAAGCGTCCTGGGGATGCTTCTCATGGCGCTTGGGGTCGATGATCCTCAGCTCGGCGGAAGCCAGCAACAGCACGCTACCGTGCACCAGTTGGGTGCGCCGGGAAATGCGACGACCGTCAACCTGCAGCGGCGCTTCGGGTACCAGCGGCTCAACGAAAACTGCGTCATCTTCAACGACGAGATCCATGTGATGGGGCATAATGCCCGTACGGCTGACACACAAGTCGCAGCTGGGGGCACTACCCAGACTGTAGCGCGGCTTGACCAGCCAGACGGGCGGTTTACTCTGATCGACAAACGTCAGTTGCAACATAATACGCTCCCCAATTTTTACATCTGGCAAAGCAATAGCCGGATGTGTCCTGTGCAATTGTTATACTTATGATGAGCGGCCGGTCAGAGTCGGCTAAACCGGGCTGAGGCCCCGTTTAGCCGTTGATGCGGCGGCTAGCCATGGATACTTCACAATCTTATTATTCAAGCGAGACACAAGCGGCCAAAATAGTTTAGTCTCGCGAAATCGCTTTAGAGGAACTTGGGCCAAAATGCCAGCTACCCATTACTACGCAGCATCGGACGTTGGACTGCATCGGCACAACAACGAAGATGCCATACTCAGTAATCCTGAGCAGGGCCTCTGGCTGGTAGCGGATGGCATGGGCGGGCACGAGGCGGGCGAAGTAGCCAGTGCCGTTACCAGCTCCACCATTTTGAGTTCCATCGAGCGCGGTGACAGTTTGGAACACGCCATCAAATCTGCACACCAGGCCGTACTGCAGGCCGCATCGGACGGCGTGGGCAAACGCGGCATGGGTTCCACTGTTGTCGCACTCAAGTCCTCCGGCCGCACCTACCAGATCGGCTGGGTGGGTGACAGCCGGGCCTACCTCTGGAGCAGTCGCAGTGGCCGTGGCCTGCTGCAACAGCTGACGACCGACCACTCCTATGTTCAATTGCTGTTCCAGTCCGGGCTGATCTCGGCCGAAGAAATGGCCGCGCATCCAGAAAAAAACGTTATCACCCAATGTCTGGGCTCGGTGACGCCCAAGGAGCTCACCGTAGACATCATTGAGCGCAAATGGATGAAAGACGAGCGTGTGCTGCTGTGCAGCGATGGCTTGACCGACACGGTAACCGATCAAGCCATCTGCGAGATTATCAGTCGCCACGACGATGTGGAAACCGCAGTGCACGAACTGGTCCAGGCGGCGCTGGCCAACGGCGGCAGAGACAACATCTCCGCCATACTGATTGCCGCGCCCAGCGGAATCCGCAACGCCCTGCAGGCGGGACTGGGTCGGTTCACTGACCGTCTGCGTCCGCGCAAGGATGAACCCGACGCCTGAACGCTGCACTGCAACCTGCCCCTAGCGGCCATATTGGTGCACTTCAATCATTGAAGGCCTCGCTCTAACCCGCTCCCAACCATACCTCGCAGGCAGTCGCTCTGCATTTCACTTTCATTTTTGTTTGTACGCGCCCCGCGCCAAAGGACGCCTGCGGTACACAGGCTTTGGCCAACGATCAACTCCCGGCGCCGGCCGCATGTTCACGCAGTTGGTTGTACCACAGGGCCGCGTAATGGCCGCCTTTGCGCAGCAATTCGGCATGCCTCCCCTGCTCCACCACTCGGCCGCCGTCCAGAACCAGAATCTGGTCCGCGCTCATGACCGTGGAAAGTCGATGCGCAATCACTACCGTGGTGTGCTGCTGGGCAACCTCTTCCAGAGCTGCGGCGATAACCTGCTCGGCGTGCGTGTCCAGCGCCGAAGTTGCTTCGTCAAATATCAGCAGCGGTGGGTTCTTGAGCAGTACCCGGGCTATGGCAATGCGCTGTTTCTCGCCGCCGGACACCTTCAACCCCCGCTCGCCTACCTGGGTTTGGTAGCCGTTGGGCAGGCTTTGGATGAACTCGCCAAGATGAGCGCGCCGAGCGGCGTCGTAGACTTCCTGTTCACTGGCGTCTGGCCGGCCATAGGCAATGTTGTAATAAATGGTATCGTTGAACAGCACCGTGTCCTGCGGTACCACGCCGTACACCTGGCGCACACTGGCCTGGGCAATCTCCCTGATGTCCACCCCGTTCAGCAGTATGCGCCCGCCGCTGACATCGTAAAAGCGAAACAGCAACTTGCCGATGGTGGATTTACCTGCTCCGCTTGCGCCAACAATGGCCACCGTCTGCCCGGCGGGCACCTGGAAGCTCACATCTCGCAGAATCGGGCGGTCGGCGTGATAGGCAAAAGACACCGACTCGAACTCCAGACTGACTCGCCCGTCCTCGGGCGGCGCCCAGGGTCGCAGGTCGGGCGCGTCCGTAACCTTGGGCTTTTGCCGCAGCAGGTCAAACATGCGCTCGATGTTGATCAGTGCCTGGCGAATCTCCCGGTAGACGAAGCCGAGGAAATTCAGTGGGATAAACAACTGGATCATGTAGGCGTTGATCATGACAAAGTCACCGATGCTGAGCGTTTGCGCCACCACGCCTTGCGCCGCAAGAATCATCACCACCGTGACCGAGGTGGCGATGATCAGCGCCTGCCCCGAGTTGAGCGCCGCCAGAGTAAGCCGGTTTTTGAGCCGAGACTGCTCCCAGGCCGCCAGATGGGTGTCGTACTCGCGAATCTCGTAGGCCTCGTTATTGAAGTACTTGACTGTCTCGTAGTTGAGCAGACTGTCAATCGCGCGGGTGTTGGATTTGTTGTCCTGCTCGTTGGCTTCGCGCACAAATTTGTTGCGCCATTCGGTCACCACCACCGAGAAGCCGATGTAGCTTGCCACCGCCACGACTATGGCCAGGGCAAAGACGTAGGAAAACTGAGACAGTAGAACCACCACCACCAAGCCTATTTCAAACAGCGTGGGCAGTATATTGAACAACATGAAGCGCAACAGAAAGCTGATACCGGAGGTGCCGCGTTCAATGTCGCGGGACAAGCCACCGGTTTTGCGGCTGAGATGAAAATCCAGATCCAACCGATGCAAATGGGTAAACACCCGCAACCCCACCCGCCGCATCGCCCGTTCGGTCACCCGCGCAAAGACCGCGTCCCGCAGTTCGCCCAGGAACACGGATAAAAAACGCAAGGCACCGTAGCCCAGCAGCAGCAGGACCGGTACAGCGGCCAGTGCCTGATTGTTGCTGATATCCAGTTCGTCAACGATGACCTTCAGCAACCAGGGCAAGGCAACATTGGCCACCTTGGCACCTAAAAGAAATATAAACGCCAGCAGCACTCGGCCGCGAAACTCCATCAAATACGGCCAGAGGTCTTTCAGCACCGCCAAATTGGGTTTGGCGGCAGGATCGTTGACGTAAGAGCTAGGCCTCAAGAAGACTCCTTAAATGGATGCGCCAGTTCACATCGGCGCAGTGGGGGTGGGAGAGAGGCGGCAGCTGTCATTGGGGGCCACCAGCAGCAGCCCAACACCGGTTACAACAGCCTGGTTTTCAGTTCGCGCAGTGCATCGCGCATCTGGGCGGCTTTCTCGAACTCCAGATCCTTGGCTGCCGCATGCATGGCCGCTTCCAGCTCGCGGACCTGCGCCCACAGATCCTTGCCGGGATCGATCCGCGCGAGGTAGTCCTCAGACTGCTCCGCCGCCTTGCGCTTGCCGCCTTTTTTGGAGCCCGGTACCCGGGCACCCTCCATGATATCCGCAACGCTTTTTTGAATTCCCATGGGGGTAATGCCATGGGCTTCATTGTGAGCCACCTGCTTGATGCGCCGCCGCTCGGTTTCTTCCATCGCCCGCTGCATGGAGCCGGTAATCCGGTCGGCGTACAGAATGGCGCGCCCCCGCACATTGCGGGCCGCGCGGCCGACGGTTTGAATCAGTGAGCGGTCCGAACGCAAAAAGCCTTCCTTGTCGGCATCAAAGATGGCCACCAGGGACACTTCCGGCATATCCAGACCCTCCCGCAGCAGGTTGATACCCACCAGTACGTCGAACACGCCCATGCGCAGATCGCGAATGATCTCAACCCGCTCAACCGTTTCTATATCCGAATGCAAATACCGCACACGCACGCTCTGCTCCATCAAGTACTCGGTCAGGTCTTCGGCCATGCGCTTGGTCAGCACGGTAATCAATACCCGGTCCCCCGCCGCCACGCAGGCGTGAATCTCCGACAGGCAGTCGTCCACCTGCGTGCGCGCCGGTCGTACCTCCACCATTGGGTCCACCAGACCGGTGGGGCGCACCACCTGCTCTACCACCTGACCCGCGTGTTTTTTCTCGTAATCACCGGGTGTGGCGGACACGAAGATCATTTGCGGCGCCAACCGCTCCCACTCGTCAAAGCGCATGGGCCGGTTGTCCAGGGCCGACGGCAGGCGAAAGCCGTACTCCACCAGGGTTTCTTTGCGCGACCGGTCACCACGGTACATGCCACCAATCTGCGGCACCGTCACGTGGGACTCATCAATGATCAATAGCGCGTCGTGGGGCAGGTAGTCAAACAAGGTGGGCGGCGGCTCACCGCTGTTGCGACCGGACAGGTAGCGGGAGTAGTTTTCAATGCCGTTGCAGTAACCCAGCTCCTGCATCATTTCCAGGTCATAGCGCACGCGCTGCTCCAGACGTTGGGCTTCTACCAGCTTGTCGTTGGCACGCAGTTGATCCAACCGCTCCCTCAACTCCTGTTTAATTTGCTCTATGGCATCCACTACCCGGTTGCGCGGCGTCACATAGTGGCTTTTTGGGTAGACGGTGTAGCGCGGCAGGCGCGAATGTATCTCGCCGGTGAGCGGGTCAAACAGCGACAGCTGCTCGATGCGGTCGTCGAACAGCTCTACACGCACGGCGCGGTCTTCGGAGTCGGCGGGGAAAATATCGATGACGTCTCCGCGCACGCGGTAGTTGGCGCGATGAAAGTCTACGTCATTGCGGGTGTACTGCATTTCTGCCAGACGCCGCAAAAGATCGCGCTGCTCCACCAGATCGCCACGGTCCAGGTGCAGCACCATCTTCAGATAGGCTTCCGGGTCGCCCAGGCCGTAAATGGCAGACACCGTGGCCACCACTATGGCATCACTGCGTTCCAGCAGCGCTTTGGTTGCTGACAGGCGCATCTGCTCGATGTGCTCATTGATGGAGGCGTCCTTCTCGATGAAGGTATCCGATGACGGGACATAGGCTTCGGGCTGATAGTAGTCGTAGTAGGAGACAAAATACTCCACCGCGTTTTTGGGGAAAAACTCCTTGAACTCCCCATACAACTGGGCCGCCAGGGTTTTGTTGTGGGCCATGACCATGGTGGGACGCTGTACATGGGCAATAACGTTGGCCACCGTGAATGTTTTGCCGGAGCCTGTCACCCCCAGCAGGGTCTGGTGGGCAAGCCCCGCGTCTATGCCCCGACACAGCGCCTCTATGGCCTTGGGCTGGTCTCCTGCAGGGGAATACTTACTGGTAACGGCGAACAGGTTTTTCATTGGGTCAGTCTGTGTGCTCTATGGTAAAACAATGGTGTATTTTAGGGTTGCGGGCAAAGTCCGGGTCCAGAGTGGAAGCGGTTATGTCCTCTACGCGATAGTCCGACAAAGCGTCGTAATTCAGCTTGAAACTGCGCAGATTATTGGAAAAATACAGCCGCCCCCCCCGCGCCAGCAACCCCATGCAACGGTCAATCAGGTCTACGTGATCCCGCTGCACATCCAGGACATCATCCATCCGCTTGGAGTTGGAAAAGGACGGTGGATCCAACAGAATCAGGTCAAACTGCTCCTTGCAGCCGTCCAGCCATTTGAGGCAATCGGACTGAACCAGCTGATGGCGGTCGGTTTTGATACCGTTCAAGCTCAGGTTGCGGTCGGCCCAATACAGATAGGTGCGCGACATATCCACGCTGGTGCTGGCGCGCGCGCCACCCAAGGCGGCGTGCACCGTTGCGGTGGCGGTGTAGCAGAAGAGGTTTAAAAAGCGCTTCCCTTCTGCTTCCCGGCCAATTCGCAGTCGCAGTGGCCGGTGATCAAGAAACAGCCCGGTGTCCAAATAATCGCGCAGGTTCACGTAGAATCTGGCCTTGCCTTCCTGCACCGGATGAAGCAGCCCACTGCCGTCGTCATTCTGCCGTTCATACTGGGTTTTGCCCTTGTTCTGCCTGCGCGTCTTCAGCGCTATCTCTTCCGGTCTGGTATTGAACACTGCAGCAGTAGCAGATATCAGCTCACGCAGGCGTTTTTGCGCCTTGTTGGGGTCAATGCTTTTTGGCGGTGCGTACTCCTGAACATGCACCTGCTCCCCATACACATCTATGGCGGCGCTGTATTCGGGCAGGTCCGCATCGTAAAGCCGGTAACAATCCGTATTGGCCTTGGCCAACCAGGGCGCCAGGCGCTTTTTGTTTTTCAGCAAACGGTTGACCACCATCTGCGCGTTGTCCGACAGGTGATCCGCGCTGTCTTCCCTAAGCCTGGCCTGCTCGGGCGGCAACAGCTTGTAGAGCAGCAACTGACCGGCGAGTGGGCCGTTGTAAAACCTGTAGCGCTTTTCCGGCCGCAAACGCATCTCGCGGGCCAGGTCTTCATTGCTGGTAAACAAAGCAAAGGACCAACCCGCACAACGCTCTTTTACAATTCGCCCCAGCTGGCGGTAGGTCTGTTGCAAGCCTTCCACTTCACCCATGCGCTCGCCGTAGGGCGGGTTGCAGACAACCAGTCCGGTGGGCGCCTGTTGGCTTGCGTAGGGCAAGGCCTCCAGTGCCTGATGCTGCCAGGTAATGTGGCCGGAAAAGCCTGCGCGGGAAGCGTTATTGTGCGCGAACCTCAGAACTCGCGGGTTCTCGTCACTGCCCCAGAACCTGCACGTGAGTTTGGAGACGCCTGCAGCCTGACGCGCTTGCGCTTCTTCAAGCAGAGATGACCAAAGGGTGGCATCGTGCCCAAGCCATGACTGGAAGCCAAAGCGTTCGCGCAGCAGCCCAGGTGCCATATCCGCCGCCATCATGGCCCCTTCTATCAGAAAGGTACCCGCGCCGCACATTGGGTCCACCAGCGCGCCGCCTTCGGCCGCCAGGGCGGGCCAGCCGGCGCGGTGCAAAAGCCCCGCCGCCAGGGTTTCTTTCAAGGGCGCCTCGCCCTGCTCACTACGGTAGCCCCGGCGGTGCAAGCTCTCTCCGGACAGATCGATGCTCACCGACGCCCGGTCACGCGCCAGATGCACATGAACCCGCAGGTCAGGCGCTTGTTTGTCCACGGTGGGGCGGGAGCCGTAAAGCCCGGTAAACCGGTCTACGATGGCGTCCTTCACACACACGGCACCAAACTGGGAGTTGTTAATGGCTTTGTTGGTGCCGGAGAAGTTCACCACAAAGCGGCCACCCGCGCCCAGGTGCTGCTCCCAGTCGATGTCGCTGATGAGTTTATAGAGATCTGCGCTGGCATCTATGAAGGGCGACTGATCCGCCGTGCTGAGGGCCAGGAGCACACGATTGGCAAAGCGAGACCAGAGGCAAAGCCTATACCCTGCACCCAAATCACCCGTGCAGGTAACAACTGCAGGTGATGTCTTGACATGGGTCAAGCCCAGCTCCTGCAGTTCTACAGCAATAAGCTCTTCCATACCCTTGGCGCAAGTAACAAAATAAGTGTGCATGATGTGTCTTCGTAATGTTTTTTAGTGATAAAGGAGTTGGTTACTAGAAGCTATTGGTTGTTCACAGATCGCGTTTAGCCTGTTTAAATGAAGAACGCTAAGCAGGCCAAACGTGCCGTGCTGTAGCGCAACAGCTATACCGCTGCAGATCAATCCATCATTAAAACTTCCACCGCAGAGGCGTGATCACAATACTTGCAGTCCGGATGTCACTTGGGGGAGAAGTTCCTGCAAGCGGCCAAGCCATTTTCATTGAGACGCAGGGGGCATTGAGTCCGGTTAAGAGCAGTACTTTAACCCGAGCTTGTTTTGTTAACCACAAGTAAGAGGTACACACCACCATGAGAAGTCAAAAACGCAGCCAGAGTGATAAGGCTTTCAACAAAGGCTACCATGCAGCAATGATGGGCAGATCCTGGAACACCTGCCCCTATGACTCTGGCGTGGCACGGCAGACTTGGATGAGTGGTTGGCGCGAAGGCCGTGAAGATCAATGGAACGGCCTGAACCAGATGGCTCAGGTGCAGAAGCTGAGCAATATGAATTAAAGAGGGCTATTATTCGGCGCACTCCGTGAGTGTTCAGATTGCGCCAAAATTTGTGCAGAGCAAGGCAACAGATGTGGCTTTACCCGTGTGAAGGGCCCTTGTTACCGCAGCTTTGCGCGAATTGGAGCGTGAGCTGAATACTTGCCTTGGCCCCCAGATTGGCTCTTGCCTGTTGCAGAAGGCGCATCAGATCCGATACAGGGTGGCCAAGTACCCTGAAAAACAGCGGCACACCGCTGACTTCAACATTACCACACCCACTGAACACAATCCGCGGCCTGCGATAGTGGGCCTGGGACCTTCAGGGTTTTTGTTTGGCCCTGAAGGCCTCTACCGCTTCTTTGATCAAGCCTGGGCCTTCAAATATAAAGCCGGTATACAACTGGACCAATGACGCACCCGCAGCTATTTTTTGGCTGACATCGTCGGCGCTCATGATGCCGCCCACCCCAATAATGGGCAGGCGCCCGTTGAGCCGTTCTGCCAGGGTTTTAACCACCCAGGTAGAACGCTCCATTAGGGGTTCGCCGCTGAGTCCGCCCGCTTCCCTGGCGTAGCGGGATGCCTGCACCCCCTCCCGGGAAACGGTCGTATTGGTGGCAATAACTGCATCCATGCCGGTCTGCACCAGGCAATCGGCAACCGAGTGCAACTCCTCTTGCGTCATATCCGGCGCGATCTTAACTGCAATGGGTACGTATCTTTGCTGCTGATCACTCAGTAGCTGTTGCCGCTGCTTGAGCCCCTGCAGGAGGTGGCGCAGGTTTTCACCAAACTGCAGACTGCGCAGGCCGGGCGTATTTGGCGACGAGACATTGACGGTAATATAGTCGGCGTAGGCGTAAACAGCATCCAGGCAGTGGAGGTAATCCCGCAGCGCGTCAGCGTCTGGCGTCATTTTGTTTTTTCCAATATTGATGCCCAACACGCCTTGGTAGCGCCGCTGTTTGACCCGCTGCACCAAATAATCAACGCCTTTGTTGTTAAACCCCATGCGATTGATGATGGCGTGCTCATCTTCAAGCCGGAACAATCTGGGACTGGGGTTGCCCGGCTGTGGGCGCGGAGTGACCGTTCCTATCTCAACAAAACCGAAGCCGAGCGCGCCCAGCGCATTGAAATAATCGCCGTTTTTGTCCAGCCCGGCCGCCAGCCCGACCGGATTGGGAAATTCCAACCCCATGACCCTCACCGGCAGGCGCTCGGGACTGCAAAAAAGACGAAACACCTTCAAACGTTCTGCCGCACCAAGCCAGTCCAATGACAGTTCATGACTGAACTCTGGCGACATCTTGAACAACACGTTGCGGGTTAGATTGTACATAGGCATTGAGGAACGCATGGCAGGCAAAAAGGCCGGCAAGCATAACGCATTTTTTCTGGCGAGAGAATGCAGGCGCAAACCCTGGTCTGGTATAGAAGCCGTCAAAAAACAATCAAAGCAAGCGTTCTATACCTCTGAGTTTTCCTTGCTCGTCAAACAGTATCTTGAAGCGCCCATGCACGCCGTCTCGGGTAACAAAGCGCTGTAGTGCCCGGGCGGGGAACTGCACGCTTCTGCCCTGCATATCGCGCGCAAGCACGTGTCGCGCGGTGGATTGGTAAACGCGGATGTACTGATCGGCAGACAGGGATACATCCAGCACAACAAAATGGTCGCTCATGGCAGGCGGTCAAATAGCAGATCTGAGCTGTAATTGTAGTCGCTTTGCCAGGCTCAACTGCCAGTGCTGGCGGATTAAAGCTGCACCTTTGCGCCGCGTTGTAAACCCGCACGGCAAAAAACGGCGGGTTGTCCTTTTCGTTTCATCATCCCGACAGCGCAGGCGCACGTACACTAGTACAACTATTGATCAGGGCGAGCGCATAATGACCAGAAAGTATCTTGGCCTTCTATTCTGCGGCTTGGCAGGCACCGCCGGCGCCAACCCGTCAGTAACGCTGGAGGCACTTCTTGGGGTGGCCGATCAGGAGCTGTTGCTCAATGATGGCTTTTGGACATCCGCAGACGCAATCTCCAAAGGTGGCAGGATTGCCTATGGGTTAAACCCGAACATTGCGCTTGAACTCCTGTACCAGAACTACGGCGAGGCGACCGAATCCTATTACGACACCGATGGAGAGAACGTTATTGACCGCATGGACGCGGCCAGCCTGAATCTGGGGCTGAAAGCCAGCCTGCCGTTGGCACAGGCGTTTTCTGTTGTAGGCCGGCTGGGATTGTCCAGGTGGTACCTGGACTTTACAGAAACCGATACCGCCTTCCCCGGGCAACCGCTGCTGAGCCACGATACCGGCGTAAGCCTTTACTACGGCTTAGGCATAGAGTATGCCCTGCACAAGGAGATTTTTATTGGCCTGGAATACACCTTGATGTCGGCGGATGTGGATCTGCTGGGTATAGAGGGTGAGCACAACCTGAGCAACTTGTCCGCGTCGATCGGCTACCGCTTTTAAGCTCTACAAGCGCAAGCCACGGTGCGCGCTTCTTGTTCAAGCACGTTGCTCAGCCGGCTGCAGTAGCACATCAGCCCGATCCTCGCACTTGAACGGGCCCAACAGAGCCAGCCCCGTAACAGCAAGGTCTTCGCAGTCTGGAGCTGGCTAAGCCGCACGATTGGCGGTGCGCGACTTGGCCCACGCCCAACTGACTAGGCGCGCTGCTGCTCCGCCAGACTCAGTTCCGCAAGGTCCACCAACTGCTTGATGGCAACGGCAAATACGGCAAAGTCTTCCACTATGCCGCTGCTGAGTTCGCTTACCATATCCAGCCAGGCCTCCACCTCACGGGCATTTTCCTGGCACCAGAGGTCCACGCGCTCCTGCGCATGTCCGCGGGCGTGCTGAACCAGATTGTGCGTCAAACTGCGCATCTGCTTATCCAGATCATCCAGAAAACTCTCGCGCGCCATGGCCTGCCAGTAACTGCCCACTGCCACATCCGACAGTTGCGTGGCAAACGCGTCCAACTGCAGCCGTTGATTAAGCGCAAAAAACACGCAGGCCACATCCAGAACGTCCACTCCGGTTTGCCGGGCCACCTCAACTACGCTGAATCCTGAATACAAATTGTCCGGCATGGCCAGGTGCGAAAGCCAAGGCTCTTCTATTCCCGCGTCCTGAAGCCGCTGCACGCGGGACTGCCAGTCGGCCCGGGCGCCTTCCAGCAAAACGGCGCCGAGATTGCCGTTGACCTGCTCCAGACGTTCGCGAAAAAAGCTCACTTCAACATCCGGGTCCAGACCCAGGGGCCGGTTGCGAAGAAACCATCGGCTTGCACGACGAATGCGCCGGACCATGTTGTTCATCAGTTCAAGTTGAAGGTCAGAGGCTTTTTCTCCCTCCATGCGTTTTAGGTAAAGCCGAAGCTCATCCAGACGAAAGATATCCTTGGCAGAGACAAAAGCCACCGCAATGTGCTTGTAGGTGGCGTGAGTAGAACTGCGCAGCCGGTGTGCTGCGGTGATACCCAAACAATTGATAAAGTCATTTGCCACTTGTGTCGCTACAATTTCCTTCAACAGGCGATGCCGATAGAGTTCCTCGGGGAAGGCTTCGGCAATGCTTTCGGGGAAGGCCTTCTCAACGTATCGACAGACGTAGGCATCCTCGTGGATTGACTCCTGCAACAACGCCTCCTTCAGTTGCACTTTGGCATAGCAAAGCAAAACCGCAAGCTCCGGTCGGGTCAGAGGCTGGCTGCGGCTGGCACGCTCCTGTAATTCTTCATCAGAGGGAAGAAACTCCAGTTGGCGGTGCAAACGCCCGTCCTGCTCCAGGTGATGAATGAATCGCTGGTATTCGTTCTGACGCATCCCCGCTTCCCGTTCAGCCAGGGTCAGCGCAAAGGTTTGCTGGTAGTTGTTTTTAAGCACCAATTGCGCCACAGACTCGGTCATTTCAACCAGCCAGGCATTGCGTTGTTTGTGGGTGAGGTCTCCGTCTGCCACAATTTTGTTCAGCAGAATTTTAATATTGACCTCATGGTCGGAGCAGTCCACACCGGCGGAATTGTCGATAAAATCGGTGTTGCAGGCTCCCCCGTTCAGCGCATATTCCACCCGCCCCAGTTGCGTCATGCCCAAATTGCCGCCTTCGCCTATGACCCGGCAATGCAGATCCGCACCGTTGACGCGCAGAGGGTCATTGGCCTTGTCCCCCACATCGCTGTGGGACTCACTACCGGCCTTGACATAGGTGCCAATGCCCCCGTTCCACAAAAGGTCCACCGGGGCTTTCAGAATGGCGGCCATCAGCTCTGGAGGACTCATCCTGTCGGCCTCAACACCCAGAACTGTCCGCACCTGGGGTGACAGGGGAATGGATTTGACGGTGCGCAGAAAGACTCCACCGCCTTCGGATATCAGGCTTTCGTCGTAATCGGTCCAATTGCTCCTGGGCAGTTCAAACAGGCGCTTGCGCTCTTCAAAGCTCCGTGCAGGATCGGGATTTGGGTCCAGGAAAATATGCAGATGGTTGAACGCCGCCACCAGTTTGATATGTTTGGACCGCAGCATGCCGTTGCCAAACACATCGCCCGCCATATCGCCAATGCCCACCACGGTGAAATCCTGGCTCTGTACATCCAGGCCGCGCTGTAAAAAATGACGCTGCACACAGACCCAGGCGCCGCGGGCGGTAATGCCCATTTTTTTGTGGTCGTAACCTTGACTGCCGCCGGAAGCAAACGCATCACCCAGCCAGTGCCGGTATGCCTGCGAAATTTCATTGGCAATATCAGAGAAGCTGGCCGTGCCTTTATCGGCCGCCACGACCATGTACGGGTCGGCGTCATCGCGGCAAACTGTCTGCTCCGGTGCAACCAACTGCCCGTCTATAAAATTATCAGTCAGATCCAGCAAGCCTCGAATCAACGTTTGATAGCAGGCAATGCCCTCTTTTTGTAGGGCTTCTCGTCCGCCCGCAGCCGGCAAACGCTTGCATACAAAACCGCCTTTGGCCCCGTTGGGGACAATAACCGCATTTTTAACCTGCTGGGCTTTCACCAGCCCCAGGACCTCGGTGCGGTAGTCCTGCAGCCGGTCTGACCAACGTATACCGCCGCGCGCCACCTTGCCTCCACGCAAGTGCACGCCTTCCATGCTCGGCGAGTACACATAAATCTCGTACATGGGTTTGGGCTCAGGAATATCGGCAATGGCGCGAGGGCTGAGTTTTAACGATATATAAGGTTTATCCTCCCCGTCTGCGGTTTTTTGATAGAAATTTGTGCGCAAGGTTGCCTCAATGAACTCAAAATACCGCCTGAGGATTTTATCTTCGTTGAGGTTTTCGATGGCTTCCAGCTTGTGGAGGATTTTTTCTTTCAACCGCTCAACGCGGTCTTCGTTGCTGCTGCCCCTCTCGTTCAAGCGGGGATCGAAACGCGCTTTGAACAAGGCCACCATGTTGCGCGCAATATCAACCTGATTACAGAGCGTCTCGGCTATGTAGCCCTGACCAAAGTTGAAGGCGGTTTGCTTCATGTAGGCCGCATAGGTTCTCAGCAGCACCACTTCCCGCCAGGGCAGGCGCGCGCGCAACACCAGGCGATTGAATGCGTCGCTTACAGCGCGTTGGTGCCATACAGCGGAGAAGGCTTCTTCAAACAGACGCCCTACCGCCGAGGTATCCCAGTTCTGAGATGTCGCCGAAGTCAGCTCAAAATCGTGTAGCCAAACAGTGACGCCGTCCGCCCGACGAATCTTGTAGGGATGCTCTCCCAGTACTCGCATACCCAGGTTCTCGAGTATGGGCACAACGTCAGAAAGCTCAAGCGACGCTCGCGAGCGCATAACCTTGAAGCGGAAATACTCATCTGCTTCACCCACAGGATGAAACAAATGCGTAGCTATGTCCTTGGCGTCCTTCAAGGTTTCCATGTTCAGCACATCGCGTACGGCGGTCCTCGCGTCAAAGCTTTCCTGATAGCCTGCAGAAAAGGCACTGCTGTAGAGGCGCATGTACTGCAGACCGGCGCCATCGCCCAATTTGTCTACCAAAGCGGCTTCAAAGCGCTCCTCCCAACCGCGGGTCACCTCTACAATCTGGTCCTCCAGAACCTGGTGGTCAAAATCCAGGCGGGCATTTTGATCCAGCCGGAAGACCATTTGTGCGCGCGCCAGAACCGACTCTGAAAAATAAGTGGTCGATTCATAACCACAGGCATTGATTGCCTCGGCTATGATTTTTTCAATGGTCTGCCGGATGCGGGTGTTGTAGAGATCCCTCGGCACGTAAACCAGGCAATTAACAAATTTACCAAACGGATCTATGCGGGTGAAAAGCCTGATTACGCGCCGCTCATTGATCCAGGCCACACCCATGACATTTTGATAAAGTGTGTCGAAGGCCGACTGAAAAAGCTCGTCACGGGGGAATGTTTCCAGTACGCGCAGCAGATTTTTGCCATCGTGACTGCTGGGCAACAGCTGCGAACGTTCGACGATGGCGGCTATCTTGCGCCGCACCAGCGGGATGCTGGAGGGACTGAGACTGTATACCGCGTAGGTGAACAGTCCAAGAATTCGGGCTTCGCCGATCAACGCTCCCGACGCCGAGAAGCGCTTGACAACAATGTAGTCGGGATAAACATCGCGGTGAACGCGCGAACGCGTACCTGATTTTGAGAAGGCAACCAGGTCCGCGCCAGCGTAAAAATTTGCCATCTCCGCGCTGATACTTGCCCGCGGATCGCGCTCCGCGTAGGAGTCGTGACGAAACATACCCAGGCGTGCGTCGGTATCCTCCTGCAGCACACGCGCATTATTTTCGCCCACCAGTTCAAATTCCCGATACCCCAAAAACGTGAAGTGATTGTTTTTTATCCACTGCAGGAATGCACAGCTTTCTTCGGCCAAATCTTCAGGCGAAGCGTGCTTGAGACTGGCCATCAGCGCTTCTATTTTTGCCAGCATGGGGCCGTGATCCCCCACCACCAGACCAACCTCCAGCAGCAGTTGGCGGATCACGGCTTTGAGGTCGGCCAGGTCTTCATCGGCAAGCTTGCCAATCTCCATATACACCAGTGCTTCCCGGCGGTGTTTTTCCTGCTCAGCAATTTTTTCGTCGGGATCCAGGCCGCGAACGGCTTGCAGATGCCCTTGCGCATCGCGATGAATATTGAGTAATGTGCTCTTGATCAGCCGGACCGCCAAATTGCGGCGATTCATTTCCAGGCGCAGGCTGTCCACCAAAAACGGCATATCCCTGACGCGCACGATGATGCAGGTACCGCTGCAAAGCCAGCCATATTGATCCAGATCGGGGTTGAATACCCTGATCACCGGCTCGGTCTGAGCCTTGCGCAATTCCAGCCATAGCGACAAGCAGCAACCGGCGATATCGCCGGGCTCTTTCTCCAGCCAGTCGCCAATTGCAATCTGCGACCAGAAGGCGTCTAAAAAATGCACGCATTCTGTATATTCTTCTGCGGGCATCCGCGCTTTGAGCGACGCCTTGACGGAATCCATCAGACGTTTTTTGACCTGTGGCGGGCTGCTTGCATTGTTCACAAAATACTCCCTCGAATGTTTGTGTAGCTTTTTTTTCTGCATGGACTAAATCATATAGCAGATGTTACGCAAAGAAAGCTTTATACGGCTGCCGGTGATCCATAGCCCCAACGGCGGCCTGCAGCGAAAAATACAGCCGCACAGCTCTGGCGCTGGCACCGTGTGTCAGTGACTCAAACCCTGGATCGGGAATGGTGATGGGGGCCAAGGCCCTGGAACTATGGGTTGGGCCAAGGGTCACTAATGGCTTAGAATCGTCAGCTTTCACCATTCCTACGCAAAGGGCGCTGGCCCAAAATAACGGATTGAAACGGAATCTATGTCAGAATCTCGCGAAGCTCTGCAAACGGTTAAAACCTGGCTGAACAGCCAAATCGTTGGACAACCCGCCCTAATTGATCGAATTTTGATCGCTCTGATCGCCGACGGTCACCTGTTGGTCGAAGGCGCTCCCGGACTGGCAAAGACCAAGGCCATCAAAATGCTTGCCGACGCCATTGAGGGAGATTTTCACCGGGTTCAGTTCACCCCAGACCTGCTGCCGTCAGACATCACCGGAACCGACATCTACCGCCCCGAGAACGCCACTTTCGAATTTCAGAGGGGTCCAATCTTCCACAATCTGGTGCTGGCCGACGAGATCAACCGCGCGCCGGCGAAGGTCCAGTCCGCGCTGCTGGAAGCCATGGCCGAGCGGCAAATCAGCGTGGGCAAATCAACCTACCCGCTGCCCGAACTGTTCCTGGTGATGGCTACTCAAAACCCTATTGAACAGGAGGGAACCTACCCTCTGCCAGAGGCGCAACTGGACCGCTTTCTGATGCACGTCCGGGTTGATTACCCCAACGTTGCCGCCGAGCGGGAGATTCTGCGCTTGACCCGCCTGGAAGCCAGCGATCAGGCACAGCGATCCCCCAAGCCGCGTCCACTGCCCCAGACTGCGGTCTTTGCCGCCAGGCAGGCTGCGCTGAACGTGCATATGGCCGAAGCCGTTGAGGAATACATTGTGCAGCTGACGGCTGCCACCCGAGCACCCGAGCGTTACGATGCCAAGCTTGCTCGCTGGATAGAGTACGGGGTCAGCCCGCGCGCCACCATCGGGCTGGATCGCTGCGCCCGTGCGCACGCCTGGCTCGACGGGCGTGACTTTGTGACCCCCGACGATGTGCAGGCCGTGGTGTATGACGTTTTCCGCCATCGCCTGCTGCTCAGCTTTGAGGCGGAGGCCAGCGGTCAGACAGCGGACGCCGTGATCAAGGAATTACTGCAACGCGTACCAGTGGTCTGAATATGGCCGCTCACGACCCCGCACCCGGCGTCTTCACTTGTGTGGATGACCTATTGCGCCTGCGACATCTGGCGCAGAACCTCACCCTGCAGGCCCGTAAACAGAGCCGCGCATTGACCGGCGGTGGGGCCCGCACACGCTACCGTGGGCGCGGCATGGAATTTGCCGAAGTCCGCCCCTACCAGCCCGGCGACGATATCCGCACCATCGACTGGCGCGTGACTGCCCGGGTACAGGAGCCCTACACCAAGTTGTTTCAAGAGGAGCATGAGCGGCCAGTATTTGTACTGGTGGATCTGCGCTCGAATATGTTTTTTGGCAGCAAACGGCTGTTCAAGTCCGTCTATGCTGCAGAGCTTGCTGCACTGATTGCCTGGATTGCCAACCGCAGCAACGAACGCGTGGGCGCGCTTATCTTTGGCGACCTGCAGCAGAAGAACATTCGCGCCCGGCGCGGCAAACATGCCGTCCTGGAGATGCTGAACGAGCTGGGCAGTGGCAGTCAGGCGCTCAGCAGTCCCATCAAACCAGCCACAGCCTTCACTCTGGAGGCCATGTTGACAGAGGCGAGCCGCGTTGCTCGCCCCGGCAGCCTGGTGATACTGCTGTCGGACTTTCACGACTTTGACGACGCCTGCGCCAAACCCCTTCGCCAGATTGCGCGTCGCAGCGATGTGCTGGCGCTACACCTCTATGACCAACTGGAACAGGCGCTGCCCTCCAATCAGGTCCTAACCCTGTCAGACCGCATTAATCGGCTGACACTGCGAACCGGTCCAATAGCCGAACGCTTTGCCCAGTCCTTCAGCCGGCAGCAGCAATATCTGAAAGATCAAACCGCAGTCTGTGGCGTCACCTACGTGGACACGCCCATCACCACGCCGCTGGATGATTTTGCCAGGGATCTGTTCACGGCTCGTACGGGCCGCAGCCGACAAATAGCAAGTGCAAGCAGCCGGGGGACCGCCGCGTGAATGGGGTACAGCAACCACCTGCTGATGCAGAAGCCTTGCTTGCGCAGCTGCACGACATCCTGGCACCAGAACCTGTGGGCCTTTGGCCGCTGGCTTACGGATGGTGGCTGCTGCTGGCCGTGCTCGCGGCGGCAATCCTCATTGCGGTATTGGCAGCCTTCCGGGTGCACAGAGCTGACCGCTACCGGCGCCAGGCGCTGGCAGAGTTGAACGCGCTTCCGGCGGACTCATCAGCAGAAGGCATTCAGCAGCTGGCACGCCTGCTGAAACGCACCGCCCTCAGCGCCTACCCCATGGCCCGAGACCGCCTGCCCGGTCTGCACGGGGCGCCCTGGATTGCCTTTCTCAACGCCTGTTGCAAACAACCGGTATTTTCCGCTGCGGACGCGGCCCTGTTAACTGAAGCTCAGTACGCCCCAGCGGCTCAAACAATAGACGCCGAAATCCGCACACGAGTGCGTTACTGGTTGATGCACCATCAGCGCAGCGAACAGCAGTTGCAGAAAGCCCTGCACAACGCGCAAGGAGAACCCGCCCGTGTTTGATTTTGCCTGGGCCTGGGTTTGGCTGCTGAGTCCACTACCCCTACTGGCCCTTTACGGTTTACCCGCAGCCAAGGCCCGCAGCAGTGCCCTGCGAGTACCCTTTTTTGGGCGCATCGCAGGGTTAGGCGTTTCCGGTCAGTCGGCAGCAGGCAGCGCGCTGTGGCAGAAAGCCGTGTTGTTGTTAATCTGGCTGCTCTGTGTAGCAGCTGCTGCGCGTCCCCAGTGGGCAGGCGATCCCGTTCCTCTCACCGCGACCGGCCGGGATCTGATGCTGGCGGTCGATTATTCCGGCAGTATGGAAATCGCGGACATGCAGATCCAAAACCGCCAAATGCAGAGAATTGATGTAGCCAAATACGTGCTTACGGATTTTATTCAGCGCCGGCAAGGGGACCGGGTGGGCCTGATTCTGTTTGGCTCGCACGCCTATTTGCAGGCACCATTGACCTTTGATCTGAAAACGGTGGAAACCCTGCTGATGGAGGCCCAGATAGGCTTCGCCGGTCAGCAGACGGCTATAGGCGACGCCATTGGGCTGGCGGTCAAGCGTCTGCGCGACCGGCCGGAGTCCAGCCGGGTACTGATACTGCTGACCGACGGCGCCAATAATGCAGGCCAACTGGATCCGCGGGTGGCGACCGATCTTGCCAAACAAGTGGGCATCACCATCCATACCATAGCCTTGGGCGCTGATGAGATGATCGAAGAAACTTTTTTTGGTCGGCGCCGCGTCAACCCGTCTGCCGATCTGGATGTCGAAACCATGCAATACGTCTCCAGTGAAACGGGTGGGCGCTACTTCCGCGCACGCGACCCCCGGGAGCTGCTGGAGATCTATCAGGAACTGGATAAATTAGAAGCGATAGAACAGGAGTCCCAGGTGTTTCGTCCGGTCAACGCGCTTTTTTACTGGCCGCTCGGAATGGCGCTGCTGCTGAGCCTGGCGCTGGCCGCCGCCCGCCTGGGGTTTGCCTCCGGCATCAAATCCAGCGAAGAAACAACCGTATGACCGAACTGTTCAACAACTTTCATTTCCTGCGCCCGCTCTGGCTATTGGCGCTGATCCCTGCGGCGTTGCTCTGCTACCGCCTGAGTCGCAACAGTTCAGGTAGCATCCGCTGGCGGGAATTCATTTCACCCCACCTGTTACCCTATCTGCTGGACGAAGAGACCGGCGCACGCAGACGCTGGCCCTACTGGGGTTTGTTTTTCCTTTGGTGCACCGCAAGCCTGGCTGCAGCCGGTCCAACCTGGCAGCGGATACCTCAGCCCGTTGAACAGAACAGCAACCATCTGGTCATCGCCTGGGACATGTCGCCTTCTATGTTGGCGCAGGATTTGGCGCCTTCCAGATTGCAGCGTTCGCGGCTCAAGCTAATTGATCTACTGCAGTCACGTCGCGAAGGACAAGCCGCACTGGTCGCCTATGCGGGCGACGCTCATACCGTGACACCGCTGACCGACGACGTACAAACCATCGTCAACCTGCTGCCGGCACTATCACCCACGGTTATGCCCAGCGTTGGCAGCAACCCGGAAAGCGCCATCGAGCTTTCACAACAACTGCTGCGCGATGCAGGCGCTTTAACCGGTGACATGCTGCTGGTTACGGACGGGATTGCAACGGACGCTTTTGATCATATCGTCCGCCTGGCGCGGGAGTCCCGCTACCGGCTGACCATTTGGGGCGTCGGCACCACAGAGGGCGCGCCCATTCCCCTGCCCAACGGCGGATTTGCACGAGATTCCGCCGGAAATATGGTGGTACCGCAGCTAAACCAATCTGAACTTGACCAGCTAGCTGCACGGGTAGACGGCTATTACGTGCCCATGGTCAACAACGACAGCGATGTGGAAACCCTGATGCTGTTGCTATCTGGCAGCGGCGGCGCGTCAGTTGACAGCAGCCGCACATTTGACCAGTGGTATGAGCACGGGCAATTGCTGGCGCTATTGCTGCTGCCTTTCCTTGCGCTGCTGTTTCGCCGCGGCTGGGTTTTCTGCGTGGCTGTAGCACTGCCCTTCGGTTTACAAACACCAAACGCCCAGGCGTTCAGCTGGTCCGAGCTTTGGCGCACCCAGGATCAACAGGCTCAGGCGCAACTGGAGGCCGGTGAAGCTCAGGCCGCCAAACAATTTACAACCCCGGAGCGACGCGGTGCGGCGCTCTACCAACAACAGGAATATGAAGCGGCGGCGGAAGAGTTTGCACGTGCCGACGGTCCCCTGCAGGAGTACAACCGAGGCACGGCGCTGACCCGGGCCGGGCGCTACGAAGATGCACTGCAGGCATTTGACCGGGTGCTTGAGCAGGCTCCGGATTTCAAGCCGGCTCATGACAATCGAGCCATAGCGCAGCAGTTAGCCGAATTGGCACAACAACAGCAAGAACAAGAGCAGCAAGGTGGTGATCAGGGCGAGTCGTCCGACGATCAACAAGAGGGGGAATCCGGGCAACAGGGCGAAGGTGAACAGCAAGCGGGAGATTCCAGCGGCAACCAACAGGAATCCGGCGGCGGAGACGAGCAAAGCGGCAATGGCGAAGGCTCTGAAGGAAGCTCCAGCGAAGAGTCCGTCGCTGACGGGTCTGATGAACTCAACTCGGAGGACAACCCCTACAGTCAGGCTGAAGCGGCCAGTCTTGCAAACGACCAGGCGCAGGACGAAGCCGGTTCGGACCCCAGCGCCGCCTTGGCAGCCGCTGATTCTCCGGGGCAATCCGAAGAGGAGCAGTTACTGGAGCAACTTCTGCGCAAGGTGCCAGATGACCCCGGCGGGTTGCTGCGCAACAAATTCCGCTATGAGCACCTAAAGCGCCGGCAGAGCATGCCCGACCGGTCGCCCTATTCCAACAACGATGCCGAACAGCGATGGTAGGACTAACTATGCGCTTGCGTCTCATTGCGTTCATTCTTATCTGCCTGCTGGCTGTGCCCACCTTTGGCCAGGCTCTTACGGCTGAGGTGGACCGCACAGAAGTGGGCCTGGGTGAAACTCTGACCTTGCGCTTGCGCTTAGAAGGCGCCCGCGCCAGTGGCTCGCCGGATTTTTCGACTCTGGCCGGCCAGTTTGACATCCTCACCAATCAAAGAAGCCTGCAGCACAACATTATCAACGGCCAGGTCAGCGCCTCAACCGAGTGGACACTGATACTCTCGCCACGCAATCTGGGCGAATTGCTGGTCCCTCCGTTCAGTATCGAGGGGCAATCCAGCGAGCCCATAAGTGTGAGGGTGGTGGACTCCCTACAGCAGGCAGGTGGCGGCAAGGATGTGTACCTGGAGAGCGAAATCGACAAGAGTTCGGCCTACGTTCAGGAACAGGTTATTGTTACTTATCGCCTGTTTTACAACCGCAACGTCGACAACCTGGAAAAGCCCAATCTGGATCTGCCAGCCGCTCGGGTCCAGGAACTGCCTCGGGTGGAGTACCAACGCACCATTGGACATACCGCCTATGGCGTGGCTGAGTTCAAGTACGCGATCTTTCCCGACGCCAGCGGCACACTGGTGATTCCCGATGCGGTATGGACCGTGCGAACCAATGACATGCCCAATGTGGGACGGTTTGGTTTCAGCGGTGGGCGCTATCAGGTCTATCGCCCAAGAACCGAAGAACTTACGCTTGAGGTCAAGTCCAGGCCGGCCGAATACCCCGCCAATCAACCCTGGCTGCCGGCATCCGAGGTGAGTATTTCAGAGGATTGGTCGCGCTCGCCGGAGCACTTCACGCAGGGGGAGCCCCTCACCCGCACCATTACCATCGAAGCCGAAGGCGCGCGTTCAGAGCAGCTGCCGCCCGTTGTGGTTGCCAGCAAGGACGGCGACTTTCGCTTCTATCCCGATCAGCCTCAGCAGGACAACCAGGTGAACGCCCGCGGCGTGCGAGGGGTGCGCAAGGAAAGCACGGCGATTGTGCCCAGCCAAAGCGGCGCGCTCACCCTGCCAGAAGTCAGCGTTACCTGGTGGGACACCAACAAGCAACAAGTGCGGGTGGCCACACTGCCTGCCCGCAGTATCCAGGTCAGTGGCAGGCCGCTTGCGGAAGCACCACAGGAACCGGCAATCGCCGGTGAGAGCCAGTCACCCACGGAAGCACAGCCCGGCGCATCGCGCATCCAAGCGGTTTGGTTTTTGGTGATAGCAGCCAGCGCTCTAGCGCTTGTGTTTGCAGCGCTCTGGTGGCGGCAGCGGCAGGCCAAAGAGGCTGCGCGCTCCTCTTCTGACCCAAGGCATTCTAAGCAGGTGTCCCGGCACCAGGCGTTCGAGCGGGTGACCCGCCTGTGCCGCGAGCGGCGCCTGCCGGAACTGCGCCTTGCCATCTTGCAGTGGGGGCGGACCAACTGGCCGCATGAGCCGAATTTGTCGCTGTCGAAAATAGCGGCCAAGAGCCAGAATCCGCGCCTGGCTCAGGAATTACTCAACCTTGACGCACAGCTCTATGGCGCCGGCCGCACCCCCGTGGACACGGCGGTCATCGAAGCCGGCCTGAAGCCGCTGAACCAAAAAGCGGCGACACCACCAGCGAGCAAGGGCCTGAGGCCGCTGTACGGCGAATAGCTCAGGCGATATTGGCAGTTGCGTGACCCACAACAGCGGCCAGTCCACCATGCAAGCCTGTGTGGTGCCGCTGGCGGCGAGCGAACGAAATTGCCGGGCAGGACTCTGAACCCGCACAAGATCGGCGGAAAAGTCGGTGGCACTATCGAAGGGCAAACCTTAGAATGCTGCGCTACCCCGAGAAGCAGCCATAACACTCATAAGAGCTCGCTGCTTGCTCCGACAGTTCGCGCCGAAAAACCTCAGCAAACCATTCCCGGCTGAACGTCACCCTCAGACATGAAGGTAACAATTTAATGTTCAAATTGGCATCAAGAACCACTTCCATTCCAGCGCTTGTATTCGCCGCTGCATTGATCAGCGCGTGCGACAGCAACAACGACCGTACCCCCGAACCATTCGATCTGGGTGACCCTGTCGCGGTGCGTGCTTTGGAAGTACCCAATGTCCATGTCCAGTTCCCACCTCCGGTTTCTGCCACTCAGGACTCAAGCATCACCGTCCGGGGTGCAGTCACGGACCCCAGTGGCGTCAGCGCCGTGCAACTGAGAGTAAACGGCGCGGACCCGGGCACGGTCGAGGGGCTGGAAACCTGGTCCACAAGTGTGACACTTGAACCAGGCCTCAATGTCATTGAAGTGTCCTACCTTGACGCCGATGGCGAGAGTACTGATGTGAGTGAACTGCAGATCACCCGCACAGCGCAACTCGCCTCTCCCGTGGATATGGTGGTTGATGCAGAGAACTCCAGACTGCTGGTACTGGACAGCAGCTACCGCGCCATTCTCGAGGTAGACACCGACACTGGTGAACGACGCTGGTTCGAGCCGGAAGTCCCGCAAGACACGCTGCTCACCCGCCCGCGGAGCATTGCGCTGGACCGGGCGATGAACAGGCTGCTGGTCAGCCAGGTGGACGAAGAAACGCCACTGGTGGCTATTGATTTGTCAACCGGGGAACAGACTGCAGTGGCCCTGCCGGATATCGAAGATTTTGATATCAACCCGGCGATTGCCCTGACCGCTTCGGCCAGCGGTATGTATTTTGCCGCGATGGAAAACATTTTGCTGGACGCGGACGGCGAACGCACATCGGACCGTGAAGCGGCCACAACCGTAGGCACCGCCAGCTTGGTCTACCACATCGATGCGGCGGCAACCACCGCCACCGCCCTTTCCGGCTACGATATCCCCGACAACGAAGCGTTTTTTTACAATATATTGGACCTGGCCGACGGTGAGGGCTCCAACCTGCTCTATGTGCTGGATCGGGCAACTGTCAGGGTATCGGAAAGGCAAACCGCTGTGATCTACTCCATCAAAAGCGTAGACAAAAGTACCGGTGCGCGAACCCGTGTCTTCCCGCTCGAGACGCCAACAGAAAATCCCGACGCTGTCGATGAGTCCGAAGAGGGTGAAGAGGTTCCAATTGCGGATGCCGATGCGGCACAGGACGAAAACACTGAGGAGGAGGAAGCGCCCGGCCCGGACCAGGCCTACGCTTTTGCTGCACCGCGCAAAATCGCACTCAACCCGGAAGACAACAGCCTGTGGATTCTGGATGCCAACCAATTTGTGCGCCTGGATTTGATGACCAATGATGCGCAGGTTGTGTCCAGTAATACCGTGCCGGAAGACAATGCCTGGCCCTTGCGAGCGCAATTCGCGCTGACGCTGGACCCGGTCACAGGGACGGTTTACGGTGCAGACAACGCCTTCGACCATATCCTGAGCATCCACCCGCAAAGCGGCGTACGCCAGCTGCTGAGCAGCAGTGACACGCAACCCATGGCTACCGCCGACGGCTTGCTGCTGGACCCGTACAGCCTGTCTTTGGACCCGTTTGCAGAACGTCTTTTCATAGGCGACCGGTTGACGGCCAACATTATGGTGCTGGACATGACCAGTGGGTCGCGTGCCCGGCTGGTTCCAGACTCCACCTCCGATCAGGCCAGGGCATTGTTCTACCCTTTGGCCAGCGCCTACGATGCGGAGGGGGACCGTCTTTTTGTATTGGATAACCTTAATCAAAGACCCGGTACATCTGCAGGAAGCAGCGCACCACGAATAGTTGAAATAGACGCGGAATCTGGCGAGACGGTTGTTTCTATACTCAACAGCACTTCCGTCCGCCTGCCGGCCCTGGTTTATTCTGCCCCTTATCAAACGCTCTACATGGTGCGCCAGTTCGGCAGTCTGCAGGCAGCCCAAACCGCTTATACCCGCCCCTACTCCGCCGTATATCGTTTGCCGCTGGCAGGTGGTGGTGTTTCTTTAAGCCAACTTCTATCCGGGCCGACCCATCCAGACGAAAGCAATTTCCTGGCGGGAATCACGGCGATAACCGCAGACGACGAACGCGGTCGACTGCTGGCGACCGACGGAGTCACCAAGAGCTTGATCACCATTGATCTGCGGACGGGAGAGCGGGAGATTTTGGGCGCTGTGCGACAGGAAGACGGGCCCAATTTAAACCAGCCACAGGCAATTCAGATAGACAACAGCGGCGAAAGGGCGCTGATTCTGGATTCCACTCAAAGCCAGTTGATTGCCGTGGATTTGGCCACGGGCGAGCGGTCGTGGGCGTTTGACAGCCCATCCACCAGCCGCAACTTGCTGGTCAACCCACGCAACATGGTACTGCACCCGGCCTTCAATTACGCCATTGTCAGTGATAGCGGCTTGGCGACGGTTTATGCCATTGACCTGGTCACCCAGGAGCGGGTTATCCTGGCTCGCTGAGTACTTCCCTGCACCATTCGGGCAGAGCGCGATTCCGCTCATCCGTGACTGTGCGGATGGCGGCGAGGGTGTGCAGGGCCAGGTAAACCGATTTCACCCGTGGCCGGGGACTGCCCCTTTCCGGGCCGCCCTATCCTGCTCATGACACGATTGGGTCAATGTTCCCTGGCGCTATGGCAGGTTCGGGCGTGGTGAAAATAGTCGATACAGATAACACCAGGGCCGTGAGGCCCCGGTGCTATCTCATGGTGACAAACTCTTCCGCAGCAGTGGGATGAATGCCCAAGGTGCGGTCAAAGTCGGCCTTGGTGGCTCCCATGCTCACCGCAATTGCAATGCCCTGCATGATCTCACCGGCACTCTCGCCCACCATGTGGCAACCGAGCACCCGTTGCGTGGGCTTGTCGACCACCAGCTTCATCAAACTTCTATCTGCCAAACCGCTCAAGGTGTGTTTCATCGGTTTGAATTGACTGGTGAATACCTGTACTTCCGCATACTTTTGTCTGGCCGCCTGCTCACTCAGGCCGACGGTGGCCATTTCCGGCTGGCTGAAGACTGCCGTCGCCACCTTGTCGTAATCCAGCACAATCTCGCGGTCGCCAAACAGATGGTGAGCCAGGGCCATGCCTTCGCGCAGCGCAACCGGTGTCAGGGGCAGACGTCCAACAACATCCCCAAGCGCAAATATGGAGGGCACGGAGGTGCGAAAGTGTTCATCTACGGCAATGGTCCCGTCAGCGTTGGTGTGCACGCCAACGTCCTTCAGACCAAGGCCCTGGGTGCTCGGATGGCGCCCGATGGCGCTCAGCACAAGGTCAAATTCTTCTGTGCGTCCGTCGCCGAAGGTGACCCGCTTGGTCTTGCCGTCGACAGAATCGATGCGTTCAATGAGGGTATTGAAACTGATTGAGATGCCCTTCAAGCGCATCTGATCTGCCAGAAAATGGCTGATATCCTCGTCAAAGCTGCGCAGAAACATGGGTCCGCGGTAGACCAGCTCGGTGTTGCAGCCCAGCCCGTTGAAGATCCCGGCAAACTCGACCGCGATATAGCCGCCACCCTCCACCAGCACCCGCTCTGGCAACTCGTCAAGGTAGAAAACCTCATTCGAGTTGACGGTCAGCTCCCGGCCGGGATACTTGGGTTGGTTGGGCCAGCCACCGGTGGCCAGCAAAATGTTTTCGCAGCGGTAGCTACGCCCGCCTACGCTCACTTCGTGCGG
This sequence comes from uncultured Cellvibrionaceae bacterium, assembly GCA_964399955.1. Lineage (GTDB taxonomy): Bacteria > Pseudomonadota > Gammaproteobacteria > Pseudomonadales > Cellvibrionaceae > CAYNST01. The sequence continues at coordinate 114,386 of CAYNST010000001.1, forward strand.
GCCGACAATGCTTGCCCGCCCGTGGAGCAGCTCTACATTGGCCTGGTCCAGCAAGGACTCGTACACGCGGTTCAGCCGTTGAATTTCGGCGGTCTTGCTGTCGCGGAGAATTCTCCAGTCAATTCCCCTGGCCGCCACATCCCAGCCAAAACCGCGCGCAGCGGCAAAGGCGTCACTGTATTGGGAGGCGTAGACGAACAGTTTTTTTGGCACACAACCCACGTTGACACAGGTGCCGCCCAAATAGCGGTCTTCTGCAATTGCGACTCTGGCGCCAAGCCCTGCTGCTGTACGGGCACAGCGCACACCGCCGGAGCCTGCACCGATGACAAACAGGTTGTAGTCGAAAGATTCACTCATGGGGAATTGCTCTGGTGTAAGGTGTCATTCAAAGTCTGCGTCATAGGAACCCTCCACGCATTGTGCGCAAGGCGCGGCACGCAGGCAAGGGTGGATGTGCGCGGAGCTGGGCGAATGGCTGTAGCGCGGCTTCAATACCGCCCTGAAACCCCGCCCTTTATTGCTGCGTGCCAGATTCTTAGAGTCATTGCTCCAGACAAGGCCGAGAGGCGTTGGCAGATGGGACCGGCGCTCCGGCGGCCTCAGGCCCGCCAAGGGTCAGCGGAGACAAACCTTGAATGGCCCCAGTCGCCAGATCAGGCGTTCAGGTCAATCGAGGGGTGACCGGGGCGGTTCTTGCGCCGGTCCCGCCCGCCGCGCATGTCAAAGGGTCCTCTGTCCCCCCTGTGCTGCCGCCTATCCGTATTAAAGCGGCGCTCAACGATATAGTCCCGCTCCAGCGCATCGAGGGGCTCGCTGTGAGTGGTGATGGCTTCGATGGGGTTGACCCGGTTACCGTAAACATGCCCACTGCGCGGAGTTGGATATATTTTGGCCATAACGCTGGTCTCACAAAACGTGAATAAAAACTTTGCCCGTCTTACCGGCTGCCATAACGTAGAGTTTAGCGCCAAAACGGCCCTTCTGCAGCGAAGACGTTCGCAGACTTCAGTCATCCGAGGACTGGAACCAGCGCAAACGCTGGTGAAGCTTCACAACGCCGCCGATGATCAGCAAGGTTGGCGCGTGTATCTCTCGCTCGGCAACGTATTCAGGCAGTCCGTTCAAATCTGATACGTGAACTTTCTGTGCTCGGGTCGTTCCCTGCTCAATAAGGGCTACCGGCGTGGCGGGCGACTTCCCATGCTGTATCAAATTGCCGCATATTTGCCTGACACTGGCCAGGCCCATGTAAAAGACCAGGGTCTGACCGTCGCTAATCATCTCCTGCCAGGGTAAATCGCCCGCATTGTTCTTCAAATGACCTGTGATAAAGCGCACGGACTGCGCATGGTCCCGGTGGGTCAAGGGAATGCCGGCATAGCTGGCGCAGCCAGAAGCAGCCGTAATTCCCGGCACCACTTGAAAAGGAATGTGATGGGCGGCCAGCAGCTCTATTTCTTCACCTCCACGGCCAAAAATAAACGGGTCTCCGCCCTTCAGCCGCAATACCCGTTTGCCCTGCTGCGCTAAGTCCAGCAACAGCTGGTTGATCTCTGTTTGCGGCATGGCGTGGTCCGAACGCTGCTTGCCCACAAAGATCCGGTCGGCGTCGCGGCGAACAAGCTCCATGATGGGAGGGGATACCAGCCTATCGTAAAGTACTACTTCGGCCTTTTGCATCAGCCGCAGGGCCTTGAAGGTCAACAAGTCTGGGTCACCAGGGCCGGCACCTACCAGATAAACCTCACCGCCGGTTTCCAGGCGCCGCTCATCCAATGACTTCGTCAGCACCTGCTCAGCGGCGGCATCATTACCCGCCAGAATCTGCTCCAGCATGGCCCCTTCGAACAGTGCTTCCCAGAAGCGTCGACGATGATCGCCGTCCTTGAAGGCGTGCTTCACCTTGTCGCGGTAACGGCTGGCCAGTTGCGCAGCCTTGCCGTAGGCGGCCGGCAGGGTGGACTCCACCTTGGCCCGGGCGAGCCTTGCCAGCACCGGCGCCTCCCCACCGCTTGAGATCCCGATCATGAGCGGGCTGCGGTCAATGATGGCGGGCATGATCACCGAGCAGAGCCTGGGGTTGTCAACGACGTTGACCGGTATCTTGCGCAGCTTACAGTCGGCGGCCACCTGCTGGTTCACCTCGGCGATATCGGTGGCCGAAATCACCAGTACCGCCTGCTCCAGCAGGGCAGGCTCGTAGCGTTGCAGTAGCACTTCACCGCCGTGACTGGTAATCAGGTTGTTGAGTTCACTGCTCACCGCCGGGGCCACCAGGGTGACCTGCGCGCCGGCCTTGACCAGGAGGCGGGCCTTGCGCAGAGCAATGGTGCCCCCCCCTACCAACAGGCAGGACTGGCCTCTCAAGTCAAAAAAAAGCGGCAGATAGTCCATGGTGCAGGTCTAGCCCCTGGCGGTGAGCTGAGTCAGCCCGTTCATATAGGGCTGCAGAACGTCCGGCACGCGAATGCTGCCGTCTGCGTTCTGGTAGTTCTCCATTACGGCGATCAAGGTGCGACCCACCGCCAGACCCGAACCGTTCAAGGTGTGCAACAGCTCCGGTTTGGCGCCTGCGCCTGCGCGGAAGCGCGCCTTCATGCGGCGCGCCTGAAAGTCACGGAAACTACTGCAGGAGGAGATCTCCCGGTAGGTCTTCTGCGACGGCAACCAAACTTCCAGATCATAGGTCTTACTGGCCGAGAAACCTATGTCGCCGCCGCATAGGATCACTTTGCGGTAAGGCAAGCCCAGCTTTTGCAGTATGGCTTCGGCGTGTCCGGTCAAGGCTTCAAGGGCGGCGTCCGAGTCTTCCGGTTTGACAAACTGCACCAATTCCACTTTTTCAAACTGGTGCTGACGGATCATGCCGCGCGTATCGCGGCCGTAGCTTCCCGCCTCGGAGCGGAAGCAGGGCGAATGGCAGACAAACTTCAGCGGTAAACAGGCTTCGTCCACGATCTCGTCGCGCAGCAGGTTGGTCACCGGAACCTCTGCCGTGGGGATGAGATAATAGCCGCGTTCGTCATCCAGTTTGAAAGAGTCCTCGGCAAATTTAGGCAACTGGCCTGTGCCAAAAAGTGACTCCGCGTTGACGATGAACGGCACGTTCACTTCTTCGTAACCGTGCTCCAGGGTATGGGTGTTCAGCATGAACTGCGCCAAGGCCCTGTGCAGCCGCGCAACCTGATTGCTCATCACCGCGAAGCGCGAGCCGGTAATCTTGCCGGCAACTTCAAAATTCAACTGCCCAAGGCGGGCGCCAAGGTCTACATGGTCGCGGGCTTCAAAGGCAAACTCCTCTGCTTGTCCCCAGCGGGACACCTCGACATTGTCGTCTTCGCTTTTGCCTTCGGGCACTTCTGCGGCGGGGATATTGGGGATCTCGGCCAGCAGGCTCTCCCACTGTTGGTTGATCTGCGACAGGCTCGCCTCGGCCTCGGACAACTCGCCTTTCAGGCTGCCAACCTCCTGCAGTAACGGCTCGATATCACCGCCCTGCGCCTTGACTGCGCCAATTTTTTTGGCGCGCGCCTTACTTTCCTGCTGCAGCTGCTCGCAGCGTGTCTGCATGCTCCTGCGCTCTTCTTCCAAGGCCGTCAAAGCCTGCAGATCAAGCTGAAACCCGCGCTTGGCAAGGCCCGCCGCCACAAGGTCTAAATGGGTACGGAATAGTTTTGGATCCAACATAGCTATGGCTTTTATCGTCAGTGAATGGGTTGATTGGGCCCGCCGCAGGCGAGCCTGCCAGTGGTTTCGCAACAGCCGAGGCCGGCCATTGATGGCGCAGGTGAGCCTGCAACTGCTTACCGGCTAGTTACCTGTGGCTGACTGGTACTTGCTTAAACGGGTTTTGATGCCTTGCGCTTGGCGGTGCGATTTTCGTCGCGCAGTTTCTGCAGTTTTTCTGCAATCTGAATCTCCAGCCCACGCGCCACCGGCTGATAATACACCCGGCTTTGCATGGCATCGGGGAAGTAGCGTTCTCCCGCCGCAAAACCGTCCTGCTCGTCGTGCGCGTACCGATAATCGCGGCCGTAATCAAGCTGTTTCATCAGCTGGGTCGGAGCGTTGCGCAAGTGCATGGGCACATCGTGGCTGGGCTGCGATCGGGCATCGGCCATGGCGGCTTTGAAAGCATTATACACCGCATTACTTTTGGCTGCTGCGGCGAGGTAGACCACCGCTTGGGCAATCGCCAGTTCGCCTTCCGGGCTGCCAAGCCTCTCCTGGGTTTGCCAGGCATCCAGGGCCAAGGCAAGCCCGCGGGGGTCGGCGTTGCCAATGTCTTCGCTGGCCATGCGCAATACGCGCCGGGCGATGTAGAGAGGGTCGCAGCCGCCATCCAGCATGCGCGCGTACCAATAAAGTGCGGCATCGGGATCCGACCCGCGTACCGATTTGTGCAATGCGGATATCTGCTCGTAAAAGGCGTCGCCGCCTTTGTCAAAGCGCCGTACATCCCCCTGCAACACGTCGGCAAGTACTGCATCGTCAATTACACCGCCGTCATCCACCAGATCGCAGGCGATCTCCAGCAGGTTCAGGGTTTTGCGCGCATCGCCATCCGCCGCCCGCAGCAGCACGGTCAAGGCAGGGGCAGACAAAGTCAGCTTTCTTGCGCCCAACCCGCGCTCAACATCGTGCAAAGCCCGCTCGACAATCTGAACAAGGTTTGCCTCGGAGAGCGACTTCAGCACATAGACGCGGCAGCGCGACAAAAGGGCGTTATTGACTTCAAAAGACGGGTTTTCGGTGGTGGCACCGACAAAATGCACGGTGCCGTCCTCCACAAAGGGCAGGAAGGCGTCCTGTTGAGCCTTGTTGAAGCGGTGCACTTCGTCAACGAACAGCACCGTCATGCGGCCGTTGCGCTCGCGCTCAGCCCTCGCTTCGGCGACCGCCGCGCGGATCTCTTTCACCCCCGAAAGCACTGCAGAAACCGGTTGAAAGCGCGCATCCACGGTATGGGTCAATAACCGGGCCAAGGTCGTTTTGCCCACCCCTGGCGGCCCCCATAAGATCATTGAGTGCAGCACGCCCTTTTCCAACAGGGCGCGCAGCGATCGGCCGGGAGCCAGAATATGCTCCTGGCCGACATAGTCTTCCAGCGTTTGCGGACGCAGGCGCGCCGCCAAAGGCTGCCCTGCAGCCGCAGCCTCGCTGGAAAAAAGGTCTCTATTCATCAACCAGCACATCGGTGCCCGGCGGCGGAGAAAACTGGAACAGCGCCTCGTCAAGGTCTCGGTTGAGCTTGAGGCTGGAAAACGTCACCTCGGTGCTCTGGTTGAGCTGATCGGAAAAAGCAAAAGCCACCGGGCGCTTGCCTTTGAAGTGCAGGTGTACCTGCTGGTACTGAGCCGAATTCGATTTGGGTTTGAGGGTAAAATGTGTGTCGCTTTTGTTCTTCTGCTGACTCACTTCAAACTTCTCACCCAGCCCGGACACATCACCACTGAGCAAGTCGGACGGGTTGTAGTCCGCGTAGGCGCCCTTCTGTCGTACCGTTGCCTGCTCCAGGTCGGGGTCATACACCCATAGCTCCGCTGGCGTGCCCACAATTACCTGGGCGTGCGGGTCTTGGCTCTCCCAAAAGAAAAACCCGGGCCGGCGAATGGCGAACCGCCCCTCTGTTGCCTGAATGACTTCACCGTTGCGGTCTTTGACTTTTTGTTGAAAACCGCCCTCAAGGGTTTGCAGAGGTTTGAGCAGGCCTTCAAGGTCGGCCACATCGTCGGCGAAAGCACTGGACACAGACAAACAGAATATTGCAGCAATTAGTCGTTTCACAAAAGTCCTTAAAGAGTTAGCGAGAGGGAGGAGAAACAACCTCTCGGTTGCCGTTACTGCTCATTGCAGTTACGACTCCGGCGGCTTCCATCTGTTCAATCAAACGAGCGGCACGATTGTAGCCGATGCGCAGCCGACGCTGCACCGAGGAGATGCTGGCCTTGCGGGAATCGATGACAAATGCGACGGCTTCGTCGTACAAGGGGTCTGACTCGGGGTCTCCGTCCGTCGACCCACCCTCTTCGGTATAGCCGGGCACGGAGATGGACTCCGTGGTTTCACTGAATATATCTTCAAGGTAATTGGGTGCCCCGCGCTTTTTCCAGTCCGCCACTACCTTGTGCACTTCGTGGTCGTCAACAAAGGCGCCATGCACCCGCACCGGCAGGCTGGTGCCGGGCGGCAGATACAGCATATCGCCGTGCCCCAACAACTGCTCTGCCCCGCCTTGATCCAGAATGGTGCGGGAGTCGATTTTGGAAGAGACCTGGAACGCGATTCGGGTGGGAATATTGGCCTTGATCAGGCCGGTGATGACATCCACCGACGGCCGCTGGGTAGCCAGTATCAGGTGAATCCCAGCTGCGCGGGCCTTCTGCGCGATACGCGCAATCAACTGCTCCACCTTTTTGCCGACGATCATGATCATGTCGGCGAATTCGTCGATCACCACAACTATGTAGGGCAGAGTTTCCAGTTCTGGTGCCTGATCCAGGCCAATGCCCGCCTCGTCCGGCCGCCAGAGCGGGTCCGTGATGGCAGAGCCGGCCTTCTTTGCGTCGACAATCTTTTTGTTGTAACCGGCCAGATTGCGCACGCCCAGGGCGGCCATCAGCTTGTAGCGGCGCTCCATTTCGCCTACGCACCAGCGCAGGCCCGTGGCGGCGTCCTTCATATCGGTGATGACGGGCGTCAGCAGATGCGGGATGCCCTCGTAAACGGATAGCTCCAGCATTTTTGGGTCCACCAGCAGCAGCCGGACCTGCTCGGGAGACGACTTATACAGCAGGCTGAGCAACATTACGTTGACGCCAACGGATTTACCCGACCCCGTGGTACCGGCCACCAACAGGTGCGGCATCTTGGCCAGGTCTGCAACAATTGGCAGGCCGGATATGTCGTGTCCCAGGGCCAGGGTCAGGGACGAACGCGAGCGGTCGTAGACCTCGGATGACAACACCTCTGACAGGCGCACCATCTCGCGCTCCTGATTGGGTATTTCTATACCCACTACCGACTTGCCTTCGATCACTTCAACCACGCGCACGCTGATAACCGCCAGCGAGCGCGCCAGGTCCTTGGCCAGGTTGGTGATTCTGCTGACTTTTACCCCGGGTGCCGGCTGTATCTCAAAGCGGGTGACCACCGGGCCCGGCAGAACCTCCACCACTTCCGCGACAATGCCAAAGTCCTTGAGCTTCAACTCAAGCATGCGCGACATGTTTTCGAGCGATTCAGCGGAGTACCCCTTTTTGCTGTCTTTGACCGCCGAATCCAGCAGGTGCAGAGACGGCAGCTCGCCCTCCACCGGCACTTCAAACAGGGACTGTTGTTTTTCCGGCGTCAGCGGAGCCATGGGTCTGGGCGCCCGCACCGGCGGACTGGGCAGGCCGGCAATTGTCGGAGCTATACGCTGCTCAATGATGTTGACCTGCTTCTCTGTCTTCTTTTTTGGCACACGCACGGGTGCAGGCGCAGCGTCGCGTTCCAGAGCTCGCCTGCGGCGGGCCTCCTGCAGGCGCATGCCCGCAGAACGCACGGCGATCAATGCGTATTTGCCAATGGTGTCCATCAGCAGTATCCAGGAGAAATCCAGAAAGATCGTGATTCCAAACAGGAATACCGCCAACAGCAGCAAGGTACCACCCAGCAAACCAAACTGAGCGTCGGCGGTGTTCGCGGCCGCCAGGCCCAGCAAACCGCCGCTGGAGAACGGCAGCTCGGCACTTTGGCCTCCCCACAACTGCACCGCCAGCCCGGTGCCGGCAAGCATGATCAACAGCAGTCCCACCGTGCGCAAGGCCAGAGTGATAGGATCGCTGAGGTCGCTGCGCTTGTTGCGCAGCAACATCAACGCTTGATAAGCCAACAGCAGCGGAAACAGGTAAGCGAGCACGCCAAAAAGAGAGAAAGACACATCCGCCAGCCAGGCACCAGTCGGCCCCCCGGCGTTTTGCACAACCGCATTGGCGCCGGTATTGGACCAGCCGGGATCGCTTGCGTGGTAAGTACCAAGAGCAAGCCCCAAAAAACCGCAGGCGGCCAGCAAAGCAATCAGGACGCCCTCCCTGACTATACGGGCGATGGCTGGACGGCGTGAGGCTGAAGCGGCACTGACGGTTGATACTGCGTTGCGTGATTTCAAACTGATGTGTCCTGCTGCAAGGTTCGGCCCTGTAGGCGCCCGACGGCTGTGCGTCCGGCGCATTTTTCATTGTATTCTTCAATAGCGTGCATAAGCGGAATCAATTCCCGGATCCTGTCTGCGCCACTTCTCAACACTGCAATCGCCCCCCAACGCCCATTCTACGGTGTCCGCGCGCACTTACGGCCGCTGACTGCTTTGGCCGGCGGCCGTTTGCCAGCCGCAAGTGCGGGTTATTGCAAGCCTATCCAAACGGGTTTGTGTCCATTATTGTAGCGTCTGGGGTACAAATACCAAGAAGTACTGCCCGGAGCCCCCGAGGTTGACCCAACCAGACCGCAGGCCTGCTCCGGCTGTTTATACTGGGCGCTGTCGCCAAATTCAGCGCCGTATTCACTCATCAACAACTTGCAATCTTAGGAACGCATATGTCAAACATTCAGCATCATAAACTGGTGATCCTCGGCTCCGGGCCGGCCGGCTATACCGCCGCAGTTTATGCAGCCCGAGCCAATTTGAAGCCCGTGGTCATCACAGGCATGCAGCAGGGCGGTCAGCTTACCACCACAACCGACGTTGAGAACTGGCCCGGCGGCCCGGCCGATCTTCAGGGGCCTGATTTGATGCTGCAGATGCAGGAGCACGCCGAACGTTTCGAGACGGAAATCATTTTTGACCATATCGACAAGGTAGACCTCAATACCCGCCCCTTCCGCCTGACGGGGTCGTCCGAGTACACTTGTGATGCGCTTATTATTGCGACCGGCGCCTCGGCCCAATACCTGGGTCTGGAGTCGGAGCAGGCGTTTCAGGGGCGCGGGGTGAGCGCCTGCGCCACCTGTGACGGCTTTTTCTATCGCGACCAAAAAGTAGCCGTTATCGGCGGCGGCAATACCGCCGTCGAAGAGGCGCTGTACCTTTCCAACATCTGCAGTGAAGTGACGATCATACACCGTCGCGATAGCTTTCGGGCCGAGAAGATCCTGCAGGATCGCCTGAAGGAAAAAGCTGAAAAAGGCAATGTCCGTATTGTATGGAACCACATTCTTGAAGAGGTTGTGGGTGATGACAAGGGCGTGACGGGCGTGCGGCTGGTCAACGCGATCGACGGCAGCAAACGTGAAATTGATCTTGCCGGCGTCTTCATTGCCATTGGTCACAAACCCAATACCGACATCTTCGCCGGGCAGTTGGAGATGCAAAACGGCTATATCATAGTCAAAAGCGGGCTGCACGGCGGCGCCACCGCCACCAGCATTCCTGGCGTTTTTGCGGCGGGCGACGTCGCAGATCACATCTACCGGCAGGCCATCACATCGTCGGGGGCCGGCTGTATGGCTGCCCTGGACGCCGAGCGTTACTTGGACCAGCTCTGACAAGTATCATGCTCGAATTGTGGCAGTTGGGCCGGCAGCCCGATGTGTTCCCGCCGACGCGCAACGCGCTGAGCAACCCCAACGGCCTTCTGGCCGTTGGCGGAGATTTGAGTATCCACCGGCTCAGGGCCGCCTACGCGCGTGGAATCTTCCCCTGGTACGAGCAGGGGCAACCCATCCTGTGGTGGAGCCCCGATCCTCGCATGGTGCTTGCACCGGATAAGATTCATGTGTCCCGAAGCCTGCAAAAGTTTTTGCGTAGAAGCACCTGGACCGTCAGTGTGGACCGCTGCTTCGACCTTGTGGTGCAAGGCTGTGCCGGGTTGCGCAACAAGTCGCAGGGCACCTGGATTACCCCGGATATGCAACAGGCCTACGGCCAATTGCATGCCGCTGGAGTGGCCCACTCGATTGAAGTCTTTGATGGCAATGCCCTGGTAGGCGGGCTGTACGGCGTGGCGCTGGGACGCGTTTTTTTTGGCGAATCCATGTTCAGCTGTCAAAGCAACGCCTCGAAGACGGCATTTATCAGCCTGGCGCGATGGTTGAGACGGGAGGGTTTTGTCTTGATTGACTGTCAGGTGGCCAACCCCCACCTGCAGTCGCTGGGCGCGACGGAGATGCCACGCAACCTATTTGAGATTAACCTGTCTGCTAATACAACACCGTCTTTGATCGACGCCATGCAACCAATTTGGCAACACGCCCAAGGGAAATTGATTTCGCGCGATGGACGTATCATCTCTTAAGCTGTTCGCAACCCATGAGCATGCCTGCAGCTATCTGCCGGGGCGACTGGCGACGACGGTTTTCATTGATCCAGACGCAGCGCTCAACCAGGCCGTATACAGCGATTTGTCCGATTTTGGCTTCAGGCGCAGTGGCAGGCATATTTACCGGCCTCACTGTCGTTTGTGTCAGGCCTGCGTACCGGTCCGAGTGCCCACCTCGGGCTTCAAGATGAGCCGCTCCCACAAACGCTGCCTGAAACGCAATCATGACCTTCAACTTGAAGTTGTCTCTACTCAGACGGACGAGCACTACGCGCTTTACGAGCGCTACATCTCGCAGCGCCACGCCGACGGCGACATGTACCCGCCCAGCCGCGAGCAGTTCCGGGATTTCCTGAGCTCCGAATGGGGTACCACCCGCTATCTGCAGTGGCGCTTGCAGGGCAAACTGCTGGCCGTTGCCGTAACCGACACCCTGGACCGTGGGCTTTCAGCCATTTACACCTTCTACGACCCACAGGAGGAGTCGCGCAGCCTGGGCACCTTTGCTATTTTGCAGCAGATCCGTATGGCGCGCGAGCTTGGCCTAGATTACGTTTACCTTGGCTACTGGATTCGGGAATCGGAAAAAATGCGTTACAAAAGCCGTTTTCGCCCCCTGCAGCGCTATGTAAACAACCACTGGCTGACCTTCGAATAGACACTCTCACCACACCAATGAAGCATTTTCCTTGGAAGATTGGTTCAAATAGGGCAAAATTGCCGCCTCCTGCCCCCGGTGAACCGGAAATTTCCGCTTGCCGTAGACAGTTGACCTATTTGTAAGCTGAGGAAAAAGCCGAATGGCGAAAGAAGACAATTTTGAAATGGAAGGCGAAGTGATTGACACCTTGCCCAACACCACGTTTCGGGTGAAGTTGGAAAACGGTCACGTCGTGACGGCCCATATTTCCGGCAAAATGCGCAAAAACTATATCCGCATTCTAACGGGCGACAAAGTCAAGGTAGAGCTGACCCCCTATGACCTCAGCAAGGGGCGCATCACCTACCGCGCACGATAGGCGATGCCGCTGCAATTTAACGGACCTGGTGTAGCCGAAGCAGTTATTGTCTCCGGCAACGCTTAGGCCGGCTCCGACTCCAGCACAATGGTGTTGTCTTTGACCGAAACATTCACCACGCCACCGCGCTCGCTCAGGTCCCCAAACAGAACCAGCTCGGCCAATGGCTTCTTGATGCGCTCTTGAATGATACGAGACATGGGCCGTGCGCCCATTTTTGCATCATAGCCATTGCTGGCCAGCCAATCCCGCGCCTCATCGGTAATGTTCATGGTGACCTTCTTGTCGTCAAGCTGGGTTTGCAGCTCCATCAGGAACTTGTCAACCACCGTGCGGATAACCTCCATGCTCAAACCACCAAACTGAATGATCGCGTCTAAGCGGTTGCGGAACTCTGGCGAAAACGTCCGCTTGATTACCTCCATGGCATCGGTGGTGTGGTCCTGATGCGTGAATCCTATTGATGCTCGGCTGGACGCTTCTGCGCCGGCATTAGTGGTCATGATGACCACGACGTTACGGAAATCCGCAGTGCGACCGTTGTTGTCGGTCAGCTTGCCGTGATCCATAACCTGCAACAGCAAATTGAAGACGTCCGGGTGGGCTTTCTCGATCTCGTCGAGCAGAACCACACAATGCGGGTGCTTGGTCGCCGCATCCGTCAGCAGACCGCCCTGATCAAATCCTACATAGCCGGGCGGCGCGCCGATGAGTCGCGACACTGTGTGGCGCTCCATGTACTCGGACATATCAAAGCGAATCAGCTCCACCCCCATGGCCTTGGCCAGCTGCCGGCAGAGCTCGGTCTTGCCCACCCCGGTCGGCCCGGCAAACAGGAAGGAACCGATGGGCTTTTCCTGGTTGGACAACCCGGCTCGCGACAACTTGATCGCCGAGCTGATGGCCTCAATGGCATCCTGTTGACCAAAGACCGTCATGCGCAAGGTCTCGTCCAGCTTGCCAAGCAAGTCCTTGTCCGAGGAAGACACAGTTTTGGCGGGGATACGGGCAATCTTGGCGACAATGGCCTCCACATCCTTGACACCCACTTGCTTCTTGCGCTTGCTGGCCGGCTGCAGGCGCTGAAACGCGCCCGCTTCGTCAATGACATCAATAGCCTTGTCGGGCATAAAGCGGTCAGTGATGTACTTGCCGGCAAGTTCTGCGGCTGCACGCAAGGCTGCATCGGTGTATTTGAGGTTGTGATGAACCTCGAACTTGCTCTTCAGCCCCTTCAAAATCTTATAGGTGTCTTCGACGGACGGCTCACTGACGTCAATTTTTTGGAAACGCCTGGAAAGCGCGCGGTCTTTGTCGAAGATCCCGCGATACTCCTGAAAGGTCGTGGACCCGATGCAACGCAGATCGCCGGTGGTCAGCAAGGGCTTGAGCAGGTTGGAGGCGTCCATCACCCCGCCCGACGCTGCCCCCGCACCAATGATGGTGTGGATTTCATCAACGAACAGTATGGCGTTTTTGCGTTTTTTCAGCTCTGCCAACAGCCCCTTGAAGCGTTTTTCGAAATCGCCACGGTACTTGGTGCCCGCCAGCAGAGAGCCGAGGTCAAGAGAGTAGACAACACTGCCGGCGAGCACTTCGGGCACTTGCTTATCGACGATCATCTTCGCCAGGCCTTCGGCGATGGCCGTCTTGCCCACGCCGCTCTCGCCAACCAACAGCGGGTTGTTCTTGCGCCGACGAGCCAGCACCTGAGCCACTCGCTCTACTTCGTACTCACGACCAATCAGAGGGTCTATGCGTCCTTGAAGTGCCTGCTCGTTCAGATTGGTGGCAAAGGCGTCCAGAGGGTTGCCGGAACCTGATTCGGTAGCCGCATTGACAGAATCCTCTTCGCTTTGCTCGTGGCCGGAGTCGCTGCCGTGATCGGAATCACCGGAGACCTTGGTGATTCCATGGGTGATGTAGTTGACCACATCGATACGGGCTACGCTCTGCTGCTTCAGGTAGTAGACAGCCTGGCTCTCCTGCTCGCTGAAGATGGCAACCAGCACATTGGCGCCGGTGACTTCGGACTTGCCGGAGGACTGCACGTGAAAGACCGCGCGCTGGAGGACACGCTGAAAGCCCAGGGTTGGCTGGGTTTCGCGCTCGTTGTCGGATTCGGGGATCAGCGGTGTGGTGGAATCAACAAACTCCACCAGCTCCTGGCGCAGCACGTTGATATTGGCGCCGCAGGCGCGCAGTACGTTCGCCGCAGATTCGTTGTCGATCAAGGCCAGCAACAGGTGCTCGACGGTCATGAACTCATGCCGTTTCGACCGAGCTCCTTTGAATGCCAAATTTAAGGTAATCTCTAACTCTTTGCTCAACATGGCCTCTACACCCGATTATCTCAGCTAAGAATCATCGCCCTCCACTGCCTGAATTTCGCATAACAGAGGGTGTTCATTGTCCCGCGCAAACTGGTTTACCTGCGCTGCTTTAGTCTCTGCCACATCCTTGGAATAGATCCCGCAGGTGGCCTTTCCCTGAGTATGTACGGCCAGCATCACCCGCGTGGCCTTTTCCCGGTCCATCCCGAAAAAAGTCTCCAGGGTCTCAACCACAAATTCCATAGGGGTATAGTCGTCGTTGATCATTACCACTTTGTACAGTGGCGGACGCTTAAGCTTTGGCCTTTCTGCCTGAACCGCTGTGCCACTGTCGCCGGCATCCTCCTCCGAGTGATCCATGCTGGCGTGGGGCGCGCGCTGCTTAACTAATAATAGTTGAAGTATTTCCAAGTTTCCCATGGCTTTCTACGATCTGTTTCAAATCACCGATGCCACATTCTACCCTAGCTTGGGGTTCAACTCCCAATTTCAAGCGGCGTTAACTTAGCACTTGACACAGAAGCGTGACTTGATTACAAAATGCGTGTGCTCGACGGACCGACATTTCATATAAAAAAAAATTCCCCAAACTAGGAGATGTTGACCCGGGGAGGAGCAAAAGGATACAGCTATGCCTATTGGTAAAGTGAAGTGGTTCAACAACGCGAAGGGCTTCGGTTTCATACTGTCAGACCATGGCGGGGAAGATTTGTTCGCACACTACTCTGCGATCGAAATGGACGGGTATAAAACCCTGAAGGCGGGACAGACCGTCAGCTTTGAGGTTGCTCAGGGCGAAAAAGGCTTGCACGCAACGCAAATAAAACTTGCTGAAGGTGCCGAAGAAAGGCACAGCCCGGCAGGACCGGCAAATACGGACGAGCGCATCCCTTCCAGCGCCATGGCCATTGCCGAAGAAGCCTAGCTATACGGGTACCATAGCCTTTGCGGTTTGATACCCTCGCTTATCAAGAAGCGCACTAAGCGGCAGACTTGCCCGGCCCTTAGTGCGCCTGCCCCTGCCATGTTACCATGCCCTCCTGTTTCACCCCCCATGTCGGCACCATGTCCAATCTAATCCTGTTCAACAAGCCCTTTCGGGTCCTGTCCCAGTTCACAGACACCGCCGGCCGGCCGTGTTTGCACGACTACTTTGCCAACGCCGGATTGCCCGGTTACTACCCTGCGGGCCGCCTGGACTTTGACTCCGAAGGACTCTTGCTGTTGACCAACGATGGTCGCCTGCAGCACCGCATCGCCCATCCGGCGCAAAAGCTGCCCAAGATCTATTGGGCGCAGGTGGAGGGGCAGGCTACGCCGGGGCAGCTTGCACGACTGGAGCAAGGAGTGTTGCTGAAAGACGGCATGACCCTGCCGGCGCGGGCGCGCGCTATTCCGCCGCCGGCTGTCTGGCCGCGCACCCCTCCCGTCCGCTTTCGCCAGTCGATACCCACCAGTTGGCTGGAACTCGCCATTACCGAAGGCCGCAATCGACAGGTGCGACGCATGACTGCGGCTGTGGGCCTGCCCACCCTCAGGCTGATCAGAGTGCAGATCGGCACCTGGCGGGTGGACGACCTACAGCCCGGCTGCTATCGACTGGAGCGGGCAAAGACGGCGCCGCCGCCACGGCCCTCCTCCACAGCCCGCGCGCGGCCTCGCCAGCGCACCCGCCGAGACTGCCCATGACTCTTTGGTATCCCCATGTCACTGTGGCCACGGTCGTTGAGCGCGACGGTCGCTTTCTACTGGTCCACGAGCAGACCGATCAGGGCCTGGTGTACAACCAGCCGGCCGGGCATCTGGAAGCGGATGAATCCTTCATTGAAGCGGCGGTGCGCGAGACTCTGGAAGAAACCCGCTGGCAGGTACAAATCACTCACCTGCTCGCCATTAGCCGCTATCTGGCGCCGGGCAACGGCGTCACCTACGTTAGGCTGAGCTTTGCCGGCCGTCCGCTGAGAGAGGACGCCTCGCGCACCCTGGACCCGGACATTCAAGCTGCGGTATGGCTCACCTACGAGGAGATAGTTGCTCGGCGCGGCCAACTGCGCAGCCCGCTGGTTCTGCAGGATATCGACCGCTATCGCAGCGCAGTGCGCTATCCGTTAGAGTTGCTGCGCGACTTTTAGGTATACTTCTGCCCCACGATCTACCCACACCTGAATCGAACCGGGCTTATGAGCATCAATACTGACCGTACGCGCGTCATCGTCGGCATGTCCGGCGGCGTCGACTCTTCCGTTTCTGCCCTGCTGCTCCTGCAGCAGGGCTATGAGGTGGAGGGCCTGTTCATGAAAAACTGGGACGAGGACGACGGCACGGAATACTGCACAGCCAAACGCGACCTGGCAGACGCTCAGGATGTCTGTGACCGCCTCGGCATCACCCTGCATACCGCCAATTTTGCCGCCGAGTACTGGGACAATGTTTTTGAACACTTCCTTGCAGAGTACCGTGTCGGCAGGACGCCCAACCCCGACATACTTTGCAACCGCGAAATCAAGTTCAAGGTGTTTCTGGAATACGCCCGGATGCTGGGTGCCCAGCAAATAGCAACCGGGCACTACGCACAAACCCGGCTGGAACACGGCAGAACCCGGTTGTGCAAAGGATTGGACAACAACAAAGACCAGAGCTACTTCCTGCATGCGGTCGGCGAGGCAGAGTTTTCGCAGACGCTGTTCCCAATTGGCCATCTGGAAAAAGGCCAGGTTCGAGCCATTGCCGAAGAGCACGGGCTGGTCACGCACAATAAAAAAGACAGCACCGGCATTTGCTTCATAGGCGAGCGGCGCTTCAAAGACTTCTTGCAGGATTATTTACCGGCTCAACCCGGCCTGATCCAGACGCCCACAGGCCAAACGCTTGGCGAGCATGCAGGCCTCATGTATCACACTGTGGGGCAGCGCCAGGGACTGGGCATAGGCGGGATTGCAGGCGGCCATGAGGCTCCCTGGTATGTCGCCGCCAAGGACTTGGACAACAACCGGTTAATTGTCGTACAGGGTGCGGATCATCCTCTGCTGTTTGCAGCCGGGCTGATTGCCGGCCAGCCCCACTGGATCAACGGCGCGCCGGAACAATCCGACTTCCACTGCGCCGCCAAGATCCGCTATCGGCAGGCAGACCAGAAGTGCCGGGTACTCATTAGGGGGCAGCAACTTGAAGTTATATTCGATGAACCTCAACGGGCGGTTACCCCGGGACAATCGGTGGTTTTTTATCAGGGCGATACCTGTCTTGGTGGTGCGGTGATCGAGCAGGCTTTGAGCTGACAGCAAATGGAGGTTCCAAATTTGTGGCAGGATAGAACCATTGCCCTTGCGGGCGTCACGCAGGCGGTTGCCCTGGTCGATCAACTGGCCAGGACGGGCTACCTGGATACCCAGTGCTTTGAAACCTGCATCCACAGCCTGTTTCAGCTGACCCCGGACAGTACGGCCGATGTATTTGCAGGCGCAGACAAGCTGCAGAAGGGGCTGTCCCTGCTGAACGAAATGCTGGAGAATCCGCGCGCAAACGAACGCGGCAACCAGATGCTGGGATACTGCCTGGGCGTGCTCCATTTACAGCGGCGGCTGCAAAAAAACGCCAGGATGCTGGACGAAATCAGTGGCCGTCTGGTGCAGGCAAAGCAACAGGCAGAGCATTTTGGCCCGTCCCATGACAATGTTGTCGCCAACCTTGCCGACATCTACACCACCACTATCAGTACCTTTCAATTTCGCATTCAAGTTGTCGGTGAGTATCAATATCTACAGCAACCGCGTCTGGCCAACCAGGTGCGAGTAGCACTGTTTGCCGCCATCCGCGCCGCCATGCTTTGGCGGCAAGTGGGCGGCACGCGGTTGCAGCTGCTGTTCCAGCGCGGCCAGCTGGGCAAACAGGCTCAGCAATTGTTGCGGGAAAATCAAGCGGGCCGGTAAACGGCATTTGCCACAGCAGGCCATTCACGTATGATTGCGCCTTATCTCTGCCATCCAGTACAAGGGACCCTCATGAACCTATCCGCACTTGCCGCCGTTTCTCCAATTGATGGGCGCTACGGCGCCAAAACGGCTGATCTGCGCAGCGTGTTCAGTGAATTTGGCCTGATCAAGGCGCGCGTCGAAGTGGAAATCCGCTGGCTGCAGCGGCTGGCTGCCAACCCGGACATCATCGAGGTTCCGGAATTCAGCAGCGATGCCACGGCGTTGCTGAAAAGCATTATTTCCGACTTCAGCGAGTCCGACGCTCAGTCCATCAAGGACATCGAAAAAACCACCAACCACGACGTCAAAGCGGTGGAATATTTCATCAAAAACAAATTTTCGGGCCATCCCGAGTTGGAGAAGGTCAGCGAATTTGTGCATTTTGCCTGTACCTCGGAAGACATCAACAACCTCGCCCACGGCCTGATGCTCAAAAGCGGTCGTGACCAGGTTCTGCTGCCGCTGGCGCAAAAAATTGTAGCCGGGTTGCGCGAATTGGCGAAAGTGAACGCCGATGTGCCGATGCTGTCTCGCACCCACGGTCAGACGGCGTCCCCGACCACCCTGGGCAAAGAAGTCGCCGTGTTTGCCGCTCGACTGCAACGCCAACTCCAGCAAATTCAGGCGGTAAAGCTGTTGGGAAAGATCAACGGCGCAGTTGGCAACTACAACGCGCACATGGTGGCCTACCCTCAGGCAGACTGGCAGGCCAATGCGGAGATATTTGTCAGTTCACTGGGGCTGACCTGGAACCCTTACACCACTCAGATCGAGCCCCACGACTATATTGCCGAGCTGTTTGACGCCATAGCGCGTTTCAACACCATATTGATCGACTTCAACCGCGACGTTTGGGGTTATATCTCCCTGGGTTATTTCAAGCAGAGAACCGTAGCCGGCGAAGTGGGATCATCCACCATGCCGCACAAGGTGAACCCAATAGATTTTGAAAACTCCGAAGGCAACCTGGGGCTGGCCAACGCCATTCTGAGCCACCTGGGCGGCAAACTGCCCATATCTCGCTGGCAACGGGACCTGACGGACTCCACCGTGCTGCGCAACATGGGTGTCGGTTTCGGCTACTCTCTGATCGCCTATGAATCTGTACTCAAGGGCATGGGCAAGCTGGAGACCAACCCCAAAGCGCTGCAGGCGGATCTTGACCGCGCCTGGGAAGTCCTGGCGGAGCCGATTCAGACGGTCATGCGTCGCTACGGGGTGGCGGAGCCCTACGAGAAACTGAAGGCCCTTACCCGCGGCCAAACCATAGATCAGTCCACCCTCAAGACTTTTATTGATAGCCTGGAGATCCCAGAGCAGGCCAAGCAACAACTGCAGGCACTGACGCCCGCCAACTACATTGGCAACGCGGACCGGCAGGCAGCCAGCATCGACCATTTCACCAGCTGATTGCCGTGACTCCCCCTGCCTTGACCCTGCTTGGCGACATGGAAGTCGCCGATTTCATGCGCGACTACTGGCAGAAAAAACCTCTGCTGGTGCGCAATGCCCTGTCCAACCTCCCCTCGATCGACCCGGATCAACTGGCCGGGTTTGCCCTTGAAGCAGACATTGAAAGCCGTTTGATTATTGAGCAGCCGAGCGGCCCCGGGCAAAACAGCCAGTGGCAGGTGCTTCATGGGCCTCTTGCGGAAGAACAGTTCTCTGATCTTCCTGACAGTCACTGGACACTCCTGATCCAAGCGGTTGACCAACTGTTGCCTGAAGTTCACGATCTGCTGCATCGGTTTCGCTTCATACCCAATTGGCGCGTGGACGATGTGATGGTGAGTTACGCGGCAGACGGGGGCGGTGTGGGCCCGCACTTTGACTACTACGACGTTTTTCTGCTGCAGACACAGGGCCGGCGACACTGGCGCCTGGGCCAGACCTGCAACTCGCAAAGCCCTTTGCAGCAAGGCGTCGCGCAGAAACTGCTGCAGACGTTTGATACCCAGGTGGAGTACACCCTGGAGCCCGGAGACCTGTTGTACATACCGCCCCGCCTGGCCCACTGGGGCGTAGCGATTGGAGACTGCACCACGGTTTCTGTTGGCTTCCGTGCCCCCAGCGCTGCAGAGGCCCTGCTGGGTTTTGCCGAGTACCTGGCCGGGGACTTGACCGAGGATCACCGACTCGCCGACCCCGATCTGCAGCTTAGGGCAAACCCCGGGCTTATATTACCCACCGACCTGGCTCGCGCCCGACGGCTGCTTGCCGAGCTTCTGGCGGACGAGCAGCCTCTGCTGGAGTGGTTTGGCACCCATATGACCCGCAGCGGGCGGGATTCGCCAAATTTTGAGCCGGCGCTCCCCTCTCCGCGCCTGGCACCCGGCAGCCGCGCGGCCTATGCTCCTCTTGAGGGCGGCGACGCAAGTTTGTTTATCAATGGTGAGAGCCACCGGTGCTCTTTGGCATTGGCGCAAGCGATCTGCGCCTATGAGCGCATTGACCTGCCCGGGTACTCAGCCGAAGATCAAGCACATATCCGTTCATGGTTGAGTTGTGAATGGCTGACATGAACGGGCCTGAGGCCTTGGAGGGGATACGGGTAGACCTGGTACCCTGGCAATCCCATCAAACCACGCTCATGGCGCTGCGCACCCAGGTTTTCATTTATGAGCAGGGCGTCAGCGCGGCAGATGAGTGGGATGATCGGGACGCCGACGCACTGCATTTTCTAGTGTCTGATGAACACGGAGCGGCCCTTGCCACGGCGCGGTTACTGCCCGAGGGCAAGCTGACCCGCATGGCAGTTGCCAAGCCGCATCGCAACCGCGGCATTGGCACTGTGTTGCTCAAGCACATTATGCAATTTGCCGACGCCCAGGGGCTGCTACGTCTTAGTTTGGATGCTCAGCTGCCCGCTCGGGCGTTTTACCAGCGGCAGGGCTTTGAAGCAGCAGGCGAGGTGTTCCTGGACGCGGGCATTCGCCATGTCCACATGTCCCGCTCACTGGCAACAGACCCCGCCGAGATGCTCTCCGGCAAGGTAATCCGCTTTGAGTATCGCAGCAAGGCATTGGCCGCAATGCGCTTGTATGCAGCCGAGGCGAGGCGCACCGTAGACATTTTTTCTGGCAGTTTGCCGCCTGCCGTCTACGCCGATGCAGAGCTGCTGACTTGTCTGTCCGCCCTGGCGCGCGGCAACGCCCGCAGCAAAATACGCATCCTGGTACGGGATACCTGGGGTCTGCGGGGCGTCGAGCATGCGCTGGTGACCCTTGCAAAACGGCTGCCCTCGCGCTTTGCGATACGCAGGCTGGCGGACGACATTGCCGCAGCAGAGTCGGGCTACTTCTGCGTTGACAGAGCGCATCTGCTGTACTTTGCCAACGAGGCGAAGCTCACCGGTTTTGCCCGCTTTGGCGCCCGCGCCGAGGCCAGACCCAGGCTTGCGGAATTTGACACCTGGTGGCACTACGCCAGTGAAGAAGACGTCAACCTGCGCAACCTCTTCATCTGACTGGGCCCACCACTCAGAGGACGACACCAATCTTGTTGCCGTCATAGGCCACCTCCAACTGAGTCAGTCGGTCCATCACCCCCGCCAGTGATCCCTGCGCAGCGCCGGTCAGCAGGCAAAAGGAAATCCCATGTGCCCGGCAGGTTATCAGGCCGTTGTGCACCTTGCCATTGGCCAGAGGCGCATCCATGTGCGGACAGCGGTTTTCAATCAGAAAATGCCGCCCCTCCTCCTGGATCAACAGCAAAGACCTACCCTTTAGTTTGAATGCCCGACTGTAGCCATCGTGCAGGTCGGCCAGATTGGCCAAGGCGTGAAATGTCATTGAGGCTCCTCAAGCGGTTGGCGCAAACGATGATCAACATAGCCAAATATGGGTTCAAGCTCTACAATGCCTCGCTCCCCCCTCTTCGCTTCTTTTGTGCATCCACGACCTGTGATTGAAATTCCCCTACCCTACCACCGCGATGGCCAGTACTACTGCGACCGACTTGACCCACTGCCCGGATTTGTCTGGCTGGACAGTGGCACCCTGGGTGGAGAGCATGCCCGCTACGACATATTCTCCGCACTTCCAAGCCACACAGTCAGTGGCACTGCCTCGGCGGAACAGATCAATCAACGTCTGCTGACTGCGCCCGCGCAGAGGAGTGACCTGCCGTTTTGCGGCGGTTGGATCGGCTACTTTGGCTACCAGGCGCGGCACCGGCAGTTTGGTCTTGTCAGTCGCAGCGATTACACCTGTCCGGATCAATGGTTTGGCTGGTACGACTGCGCTCTGATCCAGGATCACCTGCAGAAAAAAGCGCGGCTGGTGGTAACCGAAACCTGCCCGGCCAATACCCGGCAGCAACTGGAAGCCGCCATCGCCGGACCGGGTAAACAGCACCCCTTCTCCTGCAGCCACTTCCAGCACGACCAAAGCAAATTCCGCTACCTGCAGGACTTGCAGTCAATCCAGAACTACATCGCTGCGGGCGACTGCTATCAAACCAATTACACTCAGCGTTTCAGCGCGGATTTCAGCGGCAGCACGGCAGCGGCATACTGCAGTTTGCGGCGGGCCGTACCCAGTCCGTTTGCAGCCTATCTCAAGCTGCCCGGCGGACAAACCATTCTGAGTATCTCGCCGGAACGCTTCATTCGCATTGATGGCCGCCAGGCAATGACGCAGCCGATCAAGGGGACAGTGCGCAGATCTGCCAACCCGGAAGAAGATGGTCAGCTGCGGGCGGAACTGTCTGCGAGTGAAAAAAACCGGGCAGAAAACCTGATGATAGTTGACCTGCTGCGCAACGACTTCAATCAAACCTGCCTGCCCCACTCAGTGCGGGTGCCCAAGCTGTTTGAGCTGCAGAGTTTTGCCAATGTACACCACCTGGTCAGCACCGTTACCGGTGAACTGCCGGCCGATGCAGATCATTACGCCTTTCTGTTGTCCTGCTTTCCGGGAGGCTCCATCACCGGAGCTCCGAAGAAGCGGGCGATGGAGGTGATTGACGAATTGGAAGTACACGGGCGGGGCGTCTATTGCGGCGCCATTGGCTATATGAGCGCCCACGGCCGCAGCGACTTCAACATTGCCATTCGCACCTTCTATGTTGAAGCGCAGCGTATTTACTGTTGGGCCGGAGGGGGCATAGTTGCCGACTCCGACGCCGAAGCCGAGTATCAGGAGTCATTGCTGAAGGTGGGAGCGTTGCTGCAGGCCCTGGCGCCGTCGCACTGACTTCAAGTGCCCGTATGCCCCTTACAGTGTCAGGTCGCGCTCACTGGCTCTGACAAACTCCCGGCGTAAGTCGTCGTAGGTGTGCACGGCCGGATACTGTGGGAACTGCTCAATGACATTCTGCGGCGCGTGGAACAAAATGCCCGCGTCCGCCTCCGCCAGCATGGTGGTGTCGTTGTAGGAGTCGCCTGCGGCGATGGTGCGATAATACAGCGTTTTGAAAGCGCAGATAGCCTGGCGCTTGGGATTGGCCTGACGCAGGTTGTAGTGGGCAACCTTGCCGCTGGCGTCCACCGTCAGCTTGTGGCAAAGCAGGGTTGGGTAACCCAGTTGCGCCATCAGTGGTCCGGCAAATTCGTAGAAGGTATCCGAAAGAATTACCACCTGGAAGCGTTCGCGCAACCAATTGACAAACTCGGGCGCCCCCTCCAGTGGCTTGAGCGTGGCGATAACTTCCTGGATCTCCGGCAGGCCCAGTTTGTGCTGCGCCAGTATAGCCAGCCGCATGGTCATCAACTCGTCGTAATCAGGCACATCACGAGTAGTGGCTTTCAGCGCCTCAATCCCGGTCTTCTCGGCGAAGGCAATCCAGATTTCGGGGACAAGCACCCCCTCCAGGTCTAAACAGGCGATTTCCACGGGCAACTCCTTAAGGGGCGATAGAGCCAGATTTTTGGCCCGCCAATCTAACCATTTCCGGCCTTTTGCGCAATGCCGCCGGCGGCTGCAGTTATATCCTTAAAGCACACAGCTATTTCTCATGAAGAATGAGCTTTGTTATGCTGCGCCCTTCTCTGCGAAACACTTCGCCCGCAACGAGGACCGTCATGAACACCGTTGAACTTGTCGACCTGGACAAAAGCCTGGAACAAAAGACGCCGCAACAGATTTTGGCCTATGCGTTGAATCAATACGATAAGGTTGCTGTGTCATTCAGCGGGGCGGAGGATGTGGCTCTGGTGAACATGGCCGTCGAGATTCGTCCCGATATCAGCGTATTTTGCCTGGATACCGGTCGACTGCACGCCGAGACTTACCGGTTCATCGATGACGTCCGCCGGCACTACCGCCTGACGAACATGGACATTCTGTATCCAGACGCGTCAGACCTGCAGGAAATGGTGTCCAGCAAGGGCCTGTTCAGCTTCTACGAGGACGGGCACCACGAATGCTGCGGCATCCGCAAGATTGGACCTCTCAAAAAAAAGCTGCTGACGCTGGACGCCTGGATCACGGGACAAAGAAAAGACCAGAGCCCGGGCACCCGCTCCAGCATCCCGGTCATTCAGGACGACCTGACCTTTTCAGCCCCCGGCGGGCGGTTGGTCAAGTTCAACCCACTGGCCAACTGGACTTCAACGCAGGTGTGGGATTACATCCGCGCCTACGGCGTGCCCTACAACCCGTTGCATGATCGCGGCTTTGTGTCCATCGGCTGCGAACCCTGCACCCGACCTATAGGCCCTGGGCAACATGAGCGAGAGGGGCGCTGGTGGTGGGAGGAAGCAACCAAAAAAGAGTGCGGCTTGCACTCCGACAACTTGAAACAGGAGTAACTACTCAGCTCACAAGACGAGCTGAGTAGTGACCAACAGAATTGGATGACCCGAAAGCTTGCCGGTGCCAAAGATGCAGGCGCGGGTTGGCACCCATGTCAATCGGTTTAACCCGGCCCGCCATGGCATTTCAGCGGCGGGCCGCAGGCGTCAGTGCAAGGGCAACTCCACCCCGGCAAAAAGTTCATCCAGCTCCATTTTGGAATGGCAGTTGAACGCCTGGTTGATGACTTCTTTAGTGAGGTGAGGGGCAAACTCTTCAATAAATTCATACATGAACCCCCGCAAAAAACTGCCCCGCCGAAACGCGATTTTTGTCACACTGGATTTGAACAGGTGGCTGGCGTCCAGGGCCACAAGATCAGAGTCTTCAGCCGGTTTATAGGCCATCTTCGCTACAATACCAATGCCCAGTCCCAGCCGAACGTAGGTTTTGATAACGTCGGCATCTGCTGCCGTAAACACCACCTTTGGCACCAGACCGCGCTCCAGAAACGCCTCGTCGAGCTTGGATCTTCCAGTAAACCCAAAAACGTAGGTGACGATGGGCTGCCTGGCGACGTCTTCCAGTGTTAATTGTGAAAGCTGGGTCAGCGGGTGGTTTTTGGGCACCAGAATGCAGCGGTTCCAACGGTAGCAAGGCAGCATGATCAAATCGCTGAACAGCTCCATAGCCTCAGTGGCAATGGCAAAATCCACCGAGCCGTCGGCAGCCATCTCGGAAATCTGCATCGGGGTACCCTGATGCATGTGCAGTGACACCTCAGGGTACTTTTTAATGAAATCGGCAATGATGGCCGGCAAAGCGTAGCGCGCCTGGGTATGTGTCGTGGCGATCGACAGGCTGCCCTTGCGTTCGTTGCTGAATTCCTGGGCAACCTGCTTGATGCTTTCAACCTTGCGAAGGATCTCTCCGGCGGTGCGCAAAATTGCCTCGCCTGCGGGAGTCACCCGCGTCAGGTGCTTGCCGCTGCGAGAAAAGATCTCTACCCCCAGTTCGTCCTCAAGCAGCCTGATTTGTTTGCTTATGCCGGGCTGGGAGGTATATAGGCTCTGTGCCGTAGCTGAGACGTTAAGGTCGTGATGAGCGACCTCCCAAATGTAGCGCAACTGCTGCAGTTTCATGTGCCCTCCGCACGGCGGCCTGAACAAAGTGGGTCAGCCTGTTTCCCGGCCCAGCAGAAGCAGGCAAAAAATAATAAAAAGTTATTGAATTATTCTGTTGGAGCATAGAACCAAATCGCTGCAGTTGCCAGCCCCTTGGATAAATCTAGCACCGGTTAGATATTTTGCCCGGCTGCGCAAGCCCATCAAGATGAGCTCCAAGCCAAAGAGGAGACGTGCACTGTGATCGAAGCGGCAGATGCTGGGCGCTATGGCATCTCGTATGATTTTATCACTGGGCGCTACGCGCTAATACGGCCTTCGCTGGCACGGCGACTTGCAGCAACAGGAACAGCAGAAAATGTGGCACTGAAGAACCGGCGAAATGCGACACAGTTCCTGTTGCACCTGGCCCTGCATCTATAGGCGGGAGCTTGATGCGCCCCGGAAGCGATCACGCTGAAGACTGTTGGGATCAATCATTGGCACCAGATAGACCGGGACGCGGGTCAGCTGCATCACTTTGGTCACGACCGACCCGAGCATGCGGCTGTCTAACGCATCCATACTGTGGCTTCCCATCACAATCAAATCGACGCCAGCGCGCTCGGCCTCATTGAGGATGACCAGCGCCGGCGCTCCGGCCACCACTTTGATATCCACTACGCGTGAAATCAAACCGCCATCGTCGCCGGGGTCGCGCAGCAGGGATTCGAAGATACTGTCGCGCAAACTCTCCAGCAGCCCCTTGATATGCGTGGTTTGCAATACCTCGGCTTTGACCGACTCGGAACAGTGGCTGGCCACCACTGCGGCCGCCAGGTCGGTGATGGGCGCAACCGCATGCACAATGTTGATGGTGGCGTTGAATTTTTCCGCTAGCGCTTCCACGTGCACCAGACCGTGAGCGGTAAAAGCGCCCAAATCCGTCGCAAAAAGAATCCTCTTGATCATTAACGCCTCTATTTCGGCCGGTAGTACTGCAGACAAACCTGCGGCTAACGTGGCGCACTGATGAGGGCAGTGTTGGCACGTGAATTTGAATCCATGTAGAAATACTAGCAGCAAACCGGCCGGCCGCCGGTGCACTGCGGGCCTATCCGACGAGTGCACCGCCTTAGAAGCAAATGTCTGCAGAAGGCACCATCCGGGGGGGGCAGGCGTTATGAAGCGGGCGGCGCCTCAGGTGCGCTTCAGAAGCTGGTTGGCGATACCGTGCGGCACGTGGCCGGTCGAGACATGGGATTTGGCCGCTTCGCAATGACTGGGCTGATCGTCAAAGAAGACATCGGCTCCGTAGGCTCTGAGAAAGGCGCTCTTATCCAGCCCGCCCAGAAACAGAGACTCATCAATGCGCACATCCCAGGCGCGTAAGGTCAAAATCACGCGCTCGTGAGCAGGGGCAGACCGGGCGGTGACCAGAGCCGTGCGGATGGGGCAGTCCTCGCGGCTGAACTCCTTCTGCAGCCCCTGCAGGGCCGCCAGAAAAGACTTGAAGGGCCCCCCTGACAAAGGTGTGCGCGCGGCAGCCTGTTCGCTTTTGGCAAACTCTTCCAGTCCTTGGTTTTTATATATCTGTTCAGCCTCGTCAGAGAAGAGCACCGCGTCACCGTCAAAAGCGAACCGCAGCTGATCCGATTGGGTTTTGTCTTTTTTGGCGACCAGCAAGGTCGCTGCCGCCACGCCGTTTTCCAGGGCACGCTCCACATCTTCTGCATCAGTGGAAAGAAAAAGGTGGCAGTTGAAGGGAGAAATATAGCGATACGGGCTCTCACCGCCAGAAAAAGCCGCCCGGGTAATGTTGAGCCCATAGTGCTTGATGGAGTTGAAGACTCGCAGGCCCGTATCGGCGCTGTTGCGCGACAAAAGGATGACCTCCACGCGCGGGTCGCCGTCAAGCATGTCATTGATGCGCAGAAGCTTTTGGACCATGGGCAGCGCTTCCCCCGGCTCCAGTACATCGTCCTCATGGGCAATTTGATACTTGGAATAGGCATCCAGCCCCTCGCTTTTGTACACCTGGTGACTTTCGTCCAGATCAAATAACGCCCGCGAGGAAATTGCTATCACCAATTTGCTGCCAAAACCCTTTGCCATGCGTGTGTCGCCTTATCGCGGAGTGGACGGTTGTGGGCCAAAGTACTCCACCGTTTTCTGTTTGACCACTCCGGCTAGCAATACCAACGCCAGTAAGTTGGGTAGCGCCATAAGCCCGTTCAGAAGATCTGCCAGGCTCCAGACCAGATCCAGGCTGGCAAGCACGCCAACCGGAACCATCGCCACCCAGAGCACTCGGTAAGTCAGCTGAATTCGACTGCCCAACAAATACTCGGCACAGCGTTCGCCGTAATAGCTCCAGCCAAGAATGGTAGTAAAGGCAAACAGAGACAGGCACAAGGCCACTATCTTGTCGCCGTGGGGCAAGGCGGAGGCGAAGGCCGCCTGCGACATATTTGCCCCCTGCTCTGCCCCGAGCCAGGCGCCGGTCATGAGGATGGCAAAACCGGTGATGGAGCAGATTACCAGGGTATCAATGAAGGTTCCCAGCATGGCCACGCAGCCTTGCTCTACCGGGCTATTGGTCTTGGCGGCAGCGTGAGCTATGGGCGCACTGCCCAAACCCGCCTCATTGGAGAACACGCCCCGGGATACGCCCTTCTCCACCGCCAGAGCAACCAAGGCTCCGGCAAATCCGCCTTGTGCTGCCGTGCCGGTGAAGGCGCTTTCCAACACCAGCAAGAGTGTTCCAGGCAGCAGATGAAGGTTCATGATAATGACGGCAAGACCGGCACTGATGTAAATCACCGCCATCAGCGGCACCATGGAGCGAGCCACAGCGGCTATTCCTTTGAGCCCTCCGAGCAGCACCAAACCGACAGCCACCGTCAACAGCGGCGCCGCCCAATTGGGACTGACGCCAAAGCTGGACTCCAGGGTGCTGGCAACAGAGTTGGCTTGAACCGCGTTGCCAATACCAAAACCCGCCAGGGCGCCGAATAGGGCAAACACCGCCGCCAGGGGTTTCCACCTGGAGGATAAACCGTTTTTTATGTAATACATCGGCCCGCCGACATACTGCCCTGCCGCGTTTTTTTCACGATAGGTCACTGCGCAGACAGACTCGGCATATTTTGTTGCCATCCCCAGCAGCGCGCTAATCCACATCCAGAACAGGGCGCCCGGCCCCCCCACGGCAATGGCGGTGGCCACTCCTGCAATATTGCCCGTCCCAATGGTTGCCGATAGCGATACCATCAGCGCACTGAACGGCGCCACACTGCCCGGCTCCTCGGTGTTGCGCGCACGCCAAAGTACCTTGAACGCAAAGAGGATTTTCCTCAGGGGCAGGCAGGCAAGCCTGATAGTAAGATAGGCCCCCACCCCCAAGATCAGAACCCAAAGCAGCTTTCCCCACAGAAAACTGCTAGCACTGCCAATCAGACTCTCCAGCATAACGCCCCCAAACTCAGTGCCCGCTCAGCGCCTTCCGGTGAGGAAATACTCCGAAGACACCCCCAGTATGAACAAATACCACGTTTTGCATAGGCGCCAGCTCACCGGATTTTATCTGCTGCGTCAGGCCGTAAAAGGCCTTGCCCGTGTATACCGGATCCAAAAGAATACCCTCGGTTTGAGCCAGCTGCCGAATCATCTGGTACACCGGTTGATCTGCCACACCATAACCGGGGCCGACATACTCGTCCACCACATTCAGTGCAAGGTCTGCCCCTGCCAAACCTGCATTGAACCGGCTACGCCACTGTGCCAAGTCGTGGGCTGCTTTATTGAGGAAGTACTGCCGATCATCGCACACGGCATAGCCGCGCACCTGCACCGCAGGCGCACAGGCCTGCAGCCCCAGCGCCAGCCCCAGGTGGGTACCTCCAGAGCCGGTGGCCACCGACACCAGCTCTGGCTCAAAACCCAGCCCCCGCCAATCTTCCGACAACTCCCTGGCCGCACGAATATAGCCCCAAAGGCCCATGCCATTGCTGCCCCCGGTAGGGATAAGATAGGGGCTCAGCCCTTGGTGTAGATAACTGTTGATAACCCGATCAAAGATCTGTGCCAGCTGCGGCCACTCGGCGGGGGAGTGAAAAGAAATGGTTGCACCTGCAAGCTCGTCCAGCAACAAGTTGCCGTCGGAGGTTACAGGCCGCCTGCCGCGCAGGATCAGATGGCATTTGAAGCCGGTTTGTGCGGCTGCAAAGGCAGTCGCCCGGCAATGGTTGGACTGAATGCCGCCGCAGGTGACCAGGGTATCTGCCCCCTTTTCGCGGGCGTCAGCAAGCAGAAACTCGAGCTTTCTTACTTTGTTGCCGGTAAGAAGTGCCCCCGTTAGGTCATCGCGTTTCAGCCAGATGCGAGGCCCGCCAAGCGCCTCTGACAGGCGATCCAGCGGCTGAAGGGGCGTTGGCAGTTGTGCAAGAGGAAGGCGGGTAGGTTCAGGAGGCAGCAACATAAACAGGCCCGGGCGCGCGCCCTGCAGCACCGCCCCAGGGCACAGATTGGCAAGAGTTTAGATGGCTTTGATGGTGCCCTTGGGAAGAACGGCATGCACAGCCGCTTTTTGAAATTTGAGATTCACGTTGCTGCCTACGTCAACGCTGACGTAGATGTCGCCTACTTCGGTCACCTTACCCAGCATACCGCTGGTCATCACCACTTCGTCACCTTTGGCGACAGACTCCACCAACTGTTGATGCTCTTTCTGGCGCTTGCGCTGCGGGCGTATCAGCATGAAATACATGATGGCAAACAAGCCGACCAGCATAACAATCTGCATCATTCCACCACCGGGTGGCGCCGCCGTTTGCGCCTGGGCGCTTGCCTCTGCAATGAAAAAAGACATGAGTTTGAGCCTCTAATAAGATAAAAGTAACTGGGACTGTAAGAAACGGGCCGTAACTCTACAATTTTTGAGGCAGATCAGCAATGACCCTTGAACGCTGCGGCGAATGTGATTGCCTGAAGTGTCAGGCTGAGGTCACGAACTGAAGTCATCGAACCAAAGTACGGCCCGCCCGCCAGCGACGGGCCTGGGCGCCCGGCAGGCCATGATTGCACAAGCCAATATTGCCAGGCCCGGACATTCCAGGCCCTCAGAGCGCCTGTGTCAGGCGTAGTCGCGGAAAAGTTTGCGGAACGTACTGGGGGATAGACCGGTCCACCGCTTGAAGGCGTTGGTAAAGCTGGTTCGATCGGAAAAGTCGAGCGACGCCGAAATGCTGTCAATGCTGAGATGTTGTTTTATCAGGTAGTCTATGGAGTGGTGGTACCGAACCTGATCCCGCAGCTCGGCAAAACTGATTTCCTGCTGCTGCAAACGTCTTTGCAATGTGCGTTTTGACAGATTGAGGTCTTCCGCGACATGGCCTATATCCAGAGGAGCGTGACCTATTCGCTTTTGCAGGACTTCCACCACCCGCGCAGGCACACCATAGGCATCAGGCAAGCTGGCCTGCTGAAGGTACTCCTCCAGTGTTTTCACGGAACCCAGCGCAAGCATGGCCTGATCGGTCATTTTGCGCTGCGCCTGTGTTTTTTGTAAATCAACCATACAGGCCACTCCTTCAGCCAACAACTCGAGAATGTTGGTATCTTCCACCGTGAACGCTGGTCCGCCGGCCGCCGCAGAAAAAAAGCAGAGAACCATGGGTTCAGCGTTTTCACTGGCCATCACTGTGCCAATGTAACTATTAATCTCTACGCCATTATACGCAAAGCCGTTTACCTCGGCACACGCATCTATTGATTTAATATACGTGCATGTCTCATTTTTCTCAAATGCCCGCTCTACCGGCGTGTTGCTGATGGTCAGATGCTGACCCACAAAAAAGCGGCTTTCGCGGTCATCTTCGTCAATTGCGGCGGTAACTTCAGCGATCTGCTGAGATAGGCGCCGCAGGAGCAGCGCGTGCGGCATGCTGAAGAAGTCACAGCCCGCTTGAAGAAACTGGTGGATGCCAGCGTCCAGAACTCCCTCGCGGCACGAAGAAATCAACAAAGTGTAAAGATGCTTGACTCTGTTCTCGACGCCGGTCACGCGCTCAGCGCGGCCAACCGCCTTGCCCACTGGCATGGAGCGGGCATTCTCTGCTTTCGACAAATTCAAACCTTCACCACTGGATAATCGTAAGGTGGATATAGGTGCACATGCGGAATTCACCGCGACGGCAACCCGGTCAAGATTAAGACACGGCGCTCTGCACTTCCTCTTTACGCTGGAACTGCAAGAGTATATGAATCAAAGTCATACATCTCAGCTCCATCAAATTAATTATCATGTTAACTCATACAAGCAAACTGCCACAATCAAGGCCTGCGGCATTATTACCCATTATCAGGCCAATATCGTGGTGTCAGTGCATAAATCCGGCTTTAGGTGCCTCTCTCACATCGGTGTGCCCGCCCGCCCGTTGTCCAGAGCCTGCAGCGCTTGCAGCAAATCCGCATGATGGGTGGTAGTCTTGAACTTATTCATTACCCGCACAAGCACGCCGCTTTCATCAATAATGAAGGTTGTGCGCACGACGCCCATGAACTCTTTGCCCATGAATTTTTTCAATTGCCAAACGCCGTAAGTTTCGGCTATTTGGTGGTCCGGGTCGGACAGCAGATCAAAATTCAACCTATTCTTGTCGGCAAATTTTCGCAGCGCTGCAACGGGATCCGGGCTGATGCCCAGGACGACAGTGTTGGCCGCGCCCAGCAGATCCCGGGAGTCGCGCAGGCCGCAAGCCTGGGTTGTGCATCCGGGAGTCATTGCTCTGGGGTAAAAGTACAAGACCACCCGCCGATTGACTAACTTGCCAAGAGTAACAGGTTGGTTGTCTTGATTCTGCAGACAAAAATCGGGCGCCTTGGCACCGCAATCGGGATAGGCCATCTTGCCTCCATTGAAGTGGGAATAAAAAAAGGCCGCACCCCTAAAGTGGTGCAGCCTGCAATCAAGGTGGGTGAGGAGCTGGATCTGCCAGCTAAGCCGGCAACAGAGACTTTACCGCGTCCCGCTCTTCTTTGAGTTCTTTCTCGGTGGCTTGCATCTTCTGCTTGGAGAATTCGTCTAGGGCCAGCCCCTGAACAATCTCCCAGCGACCGTCCCTGCAAACGCAGGGGAAGGAGTAGATCAACCCTTCTTCTATGCCGTAGCTGCCGTCACTGTAGACGCCCATGCTCACCCAGTCTCCGTCTGCGGTGCCCAAAGCCCAATCGCGCATATGACAGATGGCTGCATTGGCCGCAGAAGCGGCACTGGAGGCGCCGCGAGCAGCAATGATGGCGGCGCCGCGCTGCTGAACGGTGGGGATGAAGTCCTTCTCCAGCCAGCTTCGCTCAACTTGATCTATCGCCACTTCACCACGCACCAACGCATGAAACAGATCCGGGTACTGGGTAGAGGAGTGATTGCCCCAGATGGTCATCTTGGTGACCTCGGATAGGTCTACTTCGAGTTTCTGAGCGACCTGGGTAATGGCACGATTGTGATCCAGACGGGTCATGGCGGTGAACTGGCGTGCGTCAATAGCCGGTGCATTGCGCTGTGCAATCAGTGCGTTGGTGTTGGCGGGGTTGCCCACAACCAAAACCTTGATGGATCGGGATGCGTGATCGTTGATCGCCTTGCCCTGCACCGAAAAAATGGCCGCGTTGGCCTCAAGCAGGTCCTTGCGCTCCATTCCAGGGCCTCGAGGACGAGCACCGACCAGGAGCCCGTAATCTGCATCTTTGAACGCAACATTGGCGTCATCGGTGCAAATAATGCCCTTCAACAACGGAAAGGCGCAGTCATCCAGTTCCATCGCGACGCCCTTCAGCGCGTTCAGAGCAGGAGTGATCTCCAGCAACTGCAGTATGACGGGCTGATCCTTGCCCAGCATCTCTCCAGACGCTATGCGGAACAACAAGGAATAACTGATCTGACCTGCTGCGCCGGTTACGGCCACGCGTACGGGTGATTTCACGATAGATCTCCGTTAACTGTTTGAGTTGACTTGGGCGCGCGTTACCTCCGGCGCGCTCGACTTGACAGATGGTGCGTCAAATGATGGTGCGTCATTATAGTGAAGCTGAGGCAAAAGTCATTATTTGCGCCGTCCGGCCGCTAGACAGCAGCGGCGTAACGCTGCTCTAAAGCGGCGTAAAGGTCATCCTTGAACGCGGGACTGGCATGATCCAGTACGCGGCTTAGCTCCACCAGGTGCTCGTTGTCTTCTCTTCCCCCCCAGGTTTTTCGGTAGCTGCCGTCCCGGTAGCCGTTGTCCTGACGAAACAGATTGAGCACGTTCTTGCCAATGTAGCTGCTGTACAGTTCGTCAAACTCAAGCCCGGCTCCCAGCATCAACTGCGCAAAACCTGGCCCATCAAAGCGCCGGCGCAGAAGCACCTGCCCTGCGAATGACTCTATTGCCTCCCGGAATTCCAACCCCGCTTGTGGCTCAGTTCTCAATTCGCCTTCCAGATCCGCCGCCACGGATTGCAAGTCGCTGCCGTGTTGCAGGCATTCACTGAGACCGAAATGCCAAATGTCGATAAGTTCCAGAACCACCTGCTCGGTATCCGGTTCCTGCTTCTTCCACCACTTCCAGCCGTAATGCTCCAGCAGCTCAGCCGCCTCGGTCCAGATTGCACGGTACCAGGGGAAGTTCTGACTTTTCCACTGCGGGTGGACGCGGGCATTCATCTGCCCCTGCAGATCAAGCATGACCAGCAGTTTTTGTTGCATATCTGACATATTCTTGAACCTTGGCGGGTACGGAGGGATGGGCGGCCATTTTAGCAACATCCGCCAATAAAGGCTGCCCTCAACCGGAGCATTTGTGCGCTTGCCGGCACTGCTGGCCAGTGCTGCTGACGCAACAGATAAAGCATCAGGCCGAATTGAAGGGCGCAGCAGAACCCGGGTCTATTGGCCGGCGGCTTTGGGGAAAAGACGGAAGAAGTTCTCGCCGGTCCGCTCGACCAGGGCCTCATAGCTGAGCCCCTTCAAGTCGGCTACGTACTCCGCCACTTGGCGCACGTATTTGGGCTCGTTCGGCTTGCCGCGGAAGGGTACCGGCGCCAGGTAGGGGGAGTCGGTTTCAACCAGAAGCCGCTCCAAAGGGACCTTGCGCACTACATCGCGCAAGGCGTCGGCGTTGCGGAAGGTGACGATGCCGGAAATGGAGATGTAATAGTTGAGGTCCAGTGCGGCGCGGGCTACCTCCCAGGTCTCTGTGAAGCAGTGCAGAACGCCGGCGTGCTGCGGGCAGGCGTGATCGCGAATACAGCTGATAGTGTCGCTGCCGGCGTCCCGGGTGTGAACAATCACGGGCAGACCCAGGCGCTTGCCGGCCGTCAGGTGGTTGATGAAGCTTTGCAGCTGCCAGTCCCGACTGTCACGGGTGTAATAATAATCCAGTCCTGTCTCACCCAGTGCCACTACCTTGGGGTGGTCACACCAGTGCACCAGCGCTTCTTCACTGACCACCGCTTCCATGGCGTCGGACGGATGCACTCCGGCGGATGCGTAGATAGAAGGGTCCGACGCTGCAATATCGAGTACCGCCTGCCGGTTGGCTTCGCTGATACACACACACAACATCCTACCCACGCCGGCGGCCTTGGCCGCTTCTATGGCAGCATTCAAGGAGCCGTTGTAAGCCTCCAGCTTTAAACGGTCGAGGTGGCAATGAGAATCTACAAGCATAGTGCCTACATGGTGTGGGTGGGCCGGTCGGATTCCAGAGAACCCGCCAGGTAGGTCTCAATCTTCTTGGCAGCCGAATCGTCTTCGCCACTGAACTGCACGCCGATACCTGCCGCTCGGTTTCCCTGCGCGCCTCTGGGAGTTATCCAGATAACCTTGCCGGCAACCGGGATTTTCTCTGGCTCATCCATCAAGTTAAGCAACATGAAGACTTCATCGCCGAGACTATAGGTTTTATTGGTCGGAATGAACAAGCCCCCATTCTGCACAAACGGCATGTAGGCTGCGTAAAGTACGGCTTTATCACGTATGGTGAGAGACAGTATGCCGTTGCGGGGGCCACCCAAGCCTTGCATAGTTTACCTCGAATGATTAGCGGGCATGACTGCGCCGGGATGTTTGCTCCACGACGCCAACACGTTCAGCACAAAATGGGCGCGGCGATAACCAAAGCCTAAAGAAGAGCTCTTACCTATCGGCGAAACAGCGCACGAATACCGCTCCAACGACGGCGACTTATATCAATTTAGCTGGTTTTGCCCGCACCAGCACTAAAATCAATCAAAATATCGTTATAAACCAGCTCAACGTTCGGGTTGGTGCCGCTTAGCAGCAACCGCTTGCTCTGTAACAGTTTGCCATACAAAGCAAACAAGCGGACAGCCGGTTTGAGCTTCAGGCGCTGGATTAGTTCGTCGGCTTCCGGCGCACCCGGTATGGCCTCGGCCGTTGACCTGGCTGCCAAGGTAAGCACCCTGATGAACTCGTCCATGACCCAGACGGCATCAAACTTCAACAGAGCCCGAGTTGCCTCAGCAGGCGACTGCCGAAACCCAAGCACAGCTGCCAAGGCGTCTCTGAGTATCTGGCGCTGTTTGTAGATGTCATTGTCAAGCCACGACATTACACGCAGAGGACAGCCATCGGCTTCCTGCAGGCGTAGCTGAGCATTTTCTACACCCTGCTCCATCAGCCAGGCCAGAGCCACCGCCTCAGGCGGCCGCCGCACATCCAGCCGTTGACACCGACTGCGTATGGTGGCCAGCAACAGGGCAGGCGTATCACTCACCAGCACAAACACGCAGCCGCCGCTCGGCTCTTCCAGATTTTTCAGCAGCGCATTGGCCGCATTCAGGTTCATGCGCTCGGCGGGATACAAGATCACCAATTTGCGCCCTCCCTGCTGGGACGTCTGCATGACGAAGTCCCCAAGCTGGCGGATCTGGTCAATTTTTATCGGCTTGCCCGGAGCCTCCGGCAGCACTATTTGAAGATCGGGATGGGCCTCGGCCTTCAACAACAGGCAGGATTTGCAGTTGCCACACGCGCTTTGCTCTTGCGGAGCAATGCACAACAGATACTGCGACAGCGCCAGGGCAAACTCGGTACACCCAATACCTGCGGGGCCGGTGATGAGCCAGGCGTGGGGAACCCGGCGGCTTTGCACCTGTGCAATGGCACCGTGCCAGGCGGCCGCCAGCCAGGCATAGGGGGGTTGCGCAAGCAGCCCTTTATGATTTGTCAGCAGCATAGGCGTCCACATCCATTTAATAGCTTTAGGTTGCGCCATTGTTAACAATGCAGTTATTTTGCGCGCCCAGCCGCCGGCCGGCAAGCCCAGAGATAACTCAGTGATCAACATCGTCTTTGAAGATCAACATTTACTGGTGGTGAACAAGCCTCACGACCTGTTGTCGGTTCCCGGCAGGCAGCAGCAACCTAACCTGTTCGACATTCTGCGGCGCACCTACGCTAATGTGCGCCTGGTGCATCGATTGGACATGGCCACTTCCGGCTTGATGGTGCTGGCCTTAAGCCATTCCGTCCAGGCTGCTCTAAGCCGCCAGTTTGAGCAGCGCGAAGTAAAAAAAACCTACGCCGCCTTGGTCAGCGGCAGGGTGGACGCGCACTGGGGAGAGATATCCTTGCCGCTTTCCTGCGACTGGCCGAATCGGCCCAGGCAGAAACTGGATTGGCTGAGCGGCCGCAGTGCGCACACGGCGTTTGAAGTCCTTTCACGGCGGGCGGACCAGACGCTGCTGAGGCTATACCCAACAACCGGCCGATCCCATCAGTTGCGCGTACACTGCATGGCTCTTGGACACCCCATCCTTGGCGACAGATTCTACAACCCCGCGCCCTCGCCCGAGCGAATGATGCTGCACGCAGAGCGCTTGGCGTTTCATCACCCAATTGGCGGCAGCCCTCTGGAACTACTTTGTCCCGCGCCGTTTGGTGACAGGAGCCCCTGAAAAGCAATGTCAGCGCACCGGCACCCGTGCCTGCAGGGCCGCGGCAATGGATTGCTGCACCCGTGACAGCGTTTGCCCTGCATCAATGACGGCAAAGCGCTCTGGTTGCTCGGCAATTCGCTGATGATAGCCGCTGCGCACTCGCTCAAAAAATGCACGGTCTTCGCTCTCAAAACGGTCCGCCTCTCCCCGCGCTCTCGCCCGAGAGAGGCCTACATCAATATCCAGATCCAGAAATACCGTAATGTCCGGCTGCAGTCCGTGTTGTACCAGCTGCTCCAACATCGCTATATTTTTGTGTGGCAACTGGCGGCCAAAACCCTGATAGGCAAAGGTGGCATCGGTGAATCGGTCGCATAGCACCCACTTACCTTCATCCAGGGCAGGCTGGATAACCCGGTCCAGGTGCTGAGCGCGCGCAGCAAACATCAGTAAAAGCTCTGCCATGGGCGACACATCTTCACCGTGTTCGCACAGCAGCAAGGACCGGATCTTCTCTGCCAGAGGCGTGCCGCCCGGCTCACGGGTCACCACCAGCTCAACGCCCCGGTCGCCAAGCCATTGCTGAATGAACTTGAGGTTGGTACTTTTTCCCGCACCTTCCACCCCCTCCAGCGTGAGAAACAAACCGCGGCCGGCGGATGGGGTGCTCATGGTGCCTCCGGAAGTGGAGTTGAGCGGTAATTTTTCACCCGCTGGCGCTGATACTTGTTTACTGCGGCGTTATGCTCGGCCAAGGTCTGGGAAAAGTGATGGGTGCCATCACCCTTGGCCACGAAGTAGAGCGCGTCACCCGGGGCCGGGTGCAAGGCTGCATGAATGGACGCGTGTCCCGGCATGGCAATGGGCGTTGGCGGCAAGGCAGGAATCACGTAGGTGTTATACGGCGTCGGTGTGCGCAGGTGCTCCCGAGTGATCCGCCCCTGGTATTCCACTCCCATGCCGTAGATTACCGTCGGGTCGGTTTGCAGCCGCATGCGCGCCTGAAGCCGCCGAACAAAGACGCCAGCAATAGCCTGCCTCTCCTGCGGGACCCCCGTTTCTCGCTCCACAATGGATGCCATGATCAACGCCTCATACGGCGTATTGTAGGGCAGATCTTCTGCCCGGGTTGCCCACTCTGCCTCCAAAGCAGAAACCATTATCCTGTAGGCTCTGCGCAGTATGGCAATGTCAGTTTCGCCGGCTGTGTACTTATAGGTATCGGGGTAGAACCAGCCCTCCGGGTGCTCTATGGGCAACTCCAGCAGTGCCAGTTGTTCCGCCACATCCTTGCCCGGCAGCAGGGGTGTAACCTTTTGCGCAACCGCCAACCGGGCGACGAATTCGGCAAAGGTTCTTCCCTCTACCAAGGTGACCTGATAGGTAATGACGTCACCGCTTTGAAATAAGCCAAGCAACCCCTTGGGTGATTCCAGCTCCGAAAGTGCGTATTCTCCCGCCTTGATTGGATCTGGGTCCAAAAACCGGGCGTACATGCGCCATACCAGCGGCCAGCGTATCAGCTCTGCCTCCCGCAATCGCCGAGCAACAACCCCCAACGATTCCCCCCGCTCCACAACAAACACCCGATTTTCCGCCGCAATGGCACGGTCCGCGTTCAGCCAATGCCACAGGTAGAACGAAGTGAGTGCGACCATCAGCACAAGCCACAATACCAATGCCACTATCGCCCGCCCGCCCCTACTGAGCATATGCGCTCCCGTACATGTTATTGATTAGATCGCACAGGCTTTTGGTGACCGGCCCGGGGGCCCATTGCACATGCGCGTAGGAAACCACCGGCCAGATACCCCGGACACTGTTGCAGACAAAGACTTCGTCGGCCCTGAGTAATGCTTCGGGTTGCAGTGCAGCAACTTGCGCCGGGAACAACTGCTGCTTGAGCAGCACCTCGCGCATGACACCTTCAACCCCACAAGCGTGAAGATCCGGCGTCCGCAGACGACCGTCCAGAACCACAAAAATATTGTGATGCAGAGACTCTATGACTTGCCCGTTAACATCTTGCAGCAGTAACAGAGAAGATTCCGGCAGGCCGGCAAGCTGCGTAGCAGCAAGTACGTAATCCAGACGATTCAGGTGTTTGATGCCCGCCAAAGGAGGATTGGGATGCAACCGGTAGGTGCAGTCCACGAGACTGACACCCGCGCCAGAGAATGACGACCGGTTGTGCCGCAGTACCTGAACCGCCACACTGGGCACGGACTGCTGCGGGGGCCTGTAGCCCTGGCCGCCCTGCCCCCGTGTGAGGGTAAGCTTGATTATAGCCGAAGCCGGCGGGTCGTGACGCGCGCGCAGGGCGTCGGCAACCTGTGCCAGATGTTGATCTACTGCGGCGGCCGGGTATTTGATCAGCAGCCGTTCACAACCGCGCATCAGGCGTTGCTTGTGCAACGGCCACAGATGTAGAAGCCCCTTGTGCCACAGCATTGTCTCGAAGACGCCGTCTCCGTATGCCAACCCACGGTCACCCACCGCCACGCAGTGCGTCCACTGTCCATTGATCAGCGGTGGGCAAAGTGGGGCGGAAGCGTCTGAGTTCATGAAGCGGCGCTTTGGGCTAAACCTTCCTGAAGACGACGGTACCGTTAGTACCGCCAAAGCCAAACGAGTTGCTAAGCGCCACATTGATGGCTTGAGCCTGAGCCTTGTGTGGAACAAAGTTGAAATCGCAACCGGGCTCTGGATTGTGCAAATTGATGGTTGGCGGAGCCATCTGGTCGCGGATGGCGAGAATGGCGAAGATGGCCTCGACCGCTCCAGCAGCCCCCAGCAAGTGTCCGGTCATGGATTTTGTAGAGCTGACGGTAAGCTTGCTGGAATGCACCCCGAATACCGACGCCAGCGCCTGACATTCCGCCAAATCACCTATCGGCGTTGAGGTGCCGTGAGCGTTGATATGGTCTACGTCTTCAGGCTGGATACCCGCGTCACGCAGGGCATTTTTCATCGACTGCGCAGCCCCTTCTCCGCCCGGAGCAGGAGATGTCATGTGGTAGGCGTCACCGCTGGTGCCAAAACCAATCAGCTCGGCGTAGATTTTTGCTCCACGGGCCAGCGCATGTTCGTAACGTTCCAGCACCAGCATGCCGGCGCCGTCCCCCAGTACAAAACCGTCGCGGTCCTTATCCCACGGGCGGCTGGCCCCGGCAGGGTCGTCGTTGCGCGTAGACAGCGCACGGGCTGCAGCAAAGCCGCCAATCCCCACGGGCGTAGTTGCCATCTCTGCACCGCCGCAGATAATGGCATCGGCGTAGCCAAAGATGATCTCCCGTGCGGCCAAACCGATACAATGGGTACCCGTGGTACAGGCCGTGGTCACAGCAATATTGGAACCCTTGAAGCCATACCGAATGGAAAGGTTGCCGGCAATCATGTTGATGATTGCGCCCGGTACAAAAAACGGCGACACGCGGCGCGGCCCTTTGTCTTTGATTGTCAGGGCAGTGTGCTCGATAGAGCCCAGACCACCTATCCCCGAGCCGATGTAGCAGCCAATACGTTCGGCGTTTTCGGCGGTAATCTCCAGACCGGAGTCGTCAACGGCTTGAATCCCGGCCACCATACCGTACTGAATGAACAGATCCAGCTTGCGGGCCTCTTTGTCAGACATGTAGGGCGTGATGTCCAACCCCTTTACGGATGCACTGAAGCGGGTGGAAAATGCCGAAGCATCGAAGGATTCTATGGGCGCCGCACCGCTCTTGCCATCAAGGATGGCCTGCCAGGACTGAGCTATGTCATTGCCAACCGGACTGACCATCCCCATGCCCGTGACTACTACTCGGTTTCGACCCACGATTGTTCTCCGTATCAACGTCGCCTGACCTCACCCAAGCCAGCGCCGCAATCAAACTGTTAGGTTTTCAAGCCCACCCGCCCTGCCCGCTTTAACTTGCTGTGGTATCGCGCAGTGGCTTGATTTACCTGAAAAATCCAGGGCATATTGGGGCTGTAGCGCTTCCAAGTGCTGTAGATGTGTGGGCACCTCCGCGAAATGAACAACAGCGCCCATAAAATAAAAGCCGCACTACGGATGCCATAGCGACGGCTTTGATCGAGAGGCTAGGCTTTACTGTACTGCTTAAGCCAGGTGTTCTTTGATGTAGTCAATCGCCAGTTGAACAGTGGTGATTTTTTCGGCTTCTTCATCGGGAATCTCGGTTTCGAACTCTTCTTCCAGAGCCATCACCAGCTCTACAGTATCGAGCGAATCGGCACCCAAGTCTTCAACGAAAGATGCTTCATTTTTGACTTCTTCTTCTTTGACGCCGAGTTGTTCGGCAACGATTTTTTTTACTCTTTCTTCGATGCTGCTCATATTTGTTATAGCTCCTAGGTAGCCTCTTAAAGATTCAGCTTTGCAGAATGAAGCAGTCGTTGCCGCCATCCGCCGCCTTTTATGACTGCGGTGTTACCACAGGCCCAACCAAAGCGCGCATTCTAACTTGATTTTTTATCAATGTAATCCAATGCCGCCAATTTCTTTTGACAATCAGAATTTTGTTAGTGAAATCAGATACCTACAGGACCCCCATGCCAGGCGTCAACCCATGTACAAACCGCCGTTGACATGAATGGTCTCTCCTGTCACATAGGCGGCTCCATCGCTGCACAAAAAACCTACCACGCTGGCAATTTCTTCGGGCTGCCCCAGCCTTGACAGAGCAATCCCATCCTTCAATGCCGCTCTCTGCTCCTCCGGCAAGGTCTTGGTCATGTCCGTGTCGATAAAACCCGGAGCCACACAGTTCACGGTAATATTGCGCGAACCCACTTCTTTTGCGAGCGACCGCGTAAAGCCCATCACGCCCGCCTTGGTGGCTGAATAGTTGGTTTGCCCGCCGTTGCCCATAGACCCGACCACAGAGCCAATGTTTACGATGCGCCCCCAGCGGGCCTTCACCATGCCCCGCAGGCAGGCCTTACTCACCCGGTAGACAGCGTTGAG
Source organism: uncultured Cellvibrionaceae bacterium (assembly GCA_964399955.1). GTDB lineage: Bacteria > Pseudomonadota > Gammaproteobacteria > Pseudomonadales > Cellvibrionaceae > CAYNST01. Next base: position 156,765 of record CAYNST010000001.1, read on the forward strand.
ATTGGTGTTGATTACGTCCAACCATTCGTCTTCGCCCATTCGCATGAGCAAATTGTCTTTGGTGATGCCCGCATTATTGACCAGCACCGCGACAGGGCCGTGATTTTCATTGATTGTAGAGACCACCCTGGCTACCGATTCACGCTCAGTGACATCCAAGGTCATGCCCTGGCCCCGCAGATCGGCCTGCGCCAACGCCTGACTGATACTTGCCGCCCCGGAATCGGATGTGGCCGTACCCACGACATAGAACCCCTGCTCACCCAGCTGCCGGGCAATTGCTGCTCCGATGCCCCGGCTGGCGCCGGTGACCAGAGCTACACGCTGCTCGCTCATTGTTATACTCCCGATGGATTACGACTGCGACTGAATGGCCTGCTCGAAAGCATCCACCGCGTCGCTGCTGAAACTGGCAATATTCTTGTTGATGCGCTTGACCATCCCCCCCAGCACCTTGCCTGGGCCACACTCTACCAGTCTCGATACCCCGCGGTCGGCAAGGGCGTTGACGCAATCAACCCATAAAACGGGCGAATAGATCTGCTGGACCATCAACCGCTTGATGGCTTCCGGTGACTTCTCTTCCCGTCCATGCACATTGTGTATGACGGTGACGGACGGCGCCTGGAACGGCGTTTGCTGGATATGCTCGGCCAGCCGGTCGGCTGCCGGCTGCATGAGTGCCGTGTGAAAAGGCGCGCTTACCGACAAGGGTAAAGCCCGTTTCGCGCCCGCTTTTTTGCAGCGCTCAATTGCCCGGTCAACCGCCTGCGCGTGACCCGCTATGACCACCTGCCCCGGCGCGTTGAAGTTGACTGCACTCACCTGCTGACCCTCTCCCGCCTGCAGGCAAGCTTCTCTAACCGCCTGATCATCCAGGCCAATGATCGCAGCCATAGAGCCCAACCCAACCGGCACTGCCTCCTGCATATATCGCCCGCGCAGTTGCACAAGCTTGATAGCATCCTCAAATCTGAGCACGCCCGCACAAACCAAGGCAGACCACTCGCCAAGGCTGTGGCCGGCCATGAACGCTGGCCGCTCTTCGGACTCCTGCTGCCAGATCTGCCAGATTGCATAGCTCGCGGCCAGCAGCGCCGGTTGTGCATTCTCGGTAAGATTCAACCGATCCTGCGGCCCCTCCTGGATCAGCTGCCATAGATCGTAGGCAAGCACCTGGCTTGCTGCCGCAAACGTCGACTGCACAACCGGCCATTTTGCGGACAATTCGGCAAGCATGCCAACTTGCTGAGAACCCTGCCCAGGGAAGATGAAAGCCAAGCGCTCATTAACCGTCATTCGTGCTCCTGAATCTGAATTGTTTTATGCATTGTCGCCGCGATCTGCGCCGGTGTGTCGCTAAGGCCGTGTTCGTAGGCAACCTGTAACGCTGCGGCAAAGCTCGAAGCGTCTGCAGCCCCATGGCTCTTGACCACCACACCGCACAAGCCCAGCAAAACGGCGCCATTATAGCGAGCCGGATCATAAACGCTACGCCAGCGGTTGATATAGGGCTGAACCAGCAGCCGCGCAAATCTGGCCATGACGCCGTGGGAAAGACTATCCTTGAGCTGTTGACGCATCAAGGCGGCAGCGCCTTCGCTGGCCTTGAGCACCGCGTTCCCGGTGAATCCATCGCACACGACAACGTCCACCTCGCCGGTGAAGATATCGCCACCTTCCACAAACCCCACGTACTCCATGCCCGGCAAGGCTGCAACCAAGGTGGATGCAGCCTGATGCAAGCTGCCGCCTTTTTGCGGCTCCCGACCAATATTCAAAAGGCCAATCCTGGGGCGAGGCTTGCCCGCGACGCGGGCCATGGCGGCGCCCATAACCGCAAACTGCGCCAACTGTGCTGCAGAGCAACTTATATTGGCCCCCAGATCCAGCAGCAGACAGCAGCCGTGCTTGTTGGGGACAGATTTGCAGATGGCGGGACGAGTTATGCCTGCGAGAGTACCCAGGTGGTGCAAACCGAACGCCATCAGCGCCCCGGTATTCCCGGCGCTGACACAAGCGTTGGCGCGCTGGTCTGCCACCAGCCGGATGGCCATCGCCATAGAAGAGTCGTGTTTGCTGCGCAGCGCCTGGGCGGGACGGTCGGACATGGCAACGGTGCTGCCGGCATGCTGCAACTGCAGGCGCGGGTGAGGGGCTACCAACTGGGCGATCTGGTCACGGTTGCCAACAAGGGTCAAGTGACAAGTGGGGTGATGCTTGAGGAATTGTACTGCAGCACAAACGACAGGGCGGAGACCATCGTCTCCGCCCATGGCGTCAACAGCGATATGAATGGGCTTGTGCAATATGCAGAGCCATCTTAACCGGCTGGTTTATTCTTCTTCTTTGCTGGCAATCACCTTGCGGCCACGGTAGAAACCATCGGCGGTGATGTGGTGACGAATGTGCTTTTCTCCACTGGTGGCATCAATGGACAACGCCGGCGTAGACAATGCGTCGTGCGAACGTCTCATGCCGCGCTTGGAGCGGGTTTTTCTGTTTTGCTGAACGGCCATGCTATAGCTCCTGAACCATTTAAATTTCTTGTTTAACTTTCAGCTCACATCCGAATTTGCCCATGGCTGCGTCGAAATATGGCCGTTTACGCCTGTAAACTGACACTTCTCGCCGTACTCTGCACTCATTCTGACGCAATCTGAACAGTCACTGGATGTGCTGAAAAGTCACAATTTTTACTGATCTTTTTTAGGCTTTTTTAGCTGCTCCAACACCCCAAACGGGCTGCTGACCTTTTGCGGCACGGGCTCGCCCTCAGGCCCCTTTTCAAACAGTGCGGCGTCCACGCAATCGTAGTCGTGAAACGCCACAAACGGCATTGCCAGAAGAAGCTCTTCCTCAAGCATGACATACAGGTCGCCGCAGTCTTCGGGCACCAACCAGGGGTCGCGCTCTTTAGGTAGCGCCTTCGCTTGCTCTTCTGTCTTGACCACCGTCAGTGCAACTGTGCAATCCAGGTTGACCTGCACAGGCTCCAGACAGCGCTGGCATTGCAGATGGGTAACCGCATTCACAGCCCCACTGACCACCGGCCTGCGTTCATCAAAGCCAAATTGCAGCTCAGCTCTAACCGACTCAATACTGCAGCTTGCCTCAACCAGTCGCGGCAGGTCCGCACCAGGCACCTGCCCCTGCACAATGGCATTATGCAAGGCGAACTTACGAGGCTCGACCTGGCGCGGGAGGGGCTGTTCTGAGCTGGCGTCGGACATAGGCGCGCAATAATATTGATTTAACTTGAGCCTGTCAAAGAAAACCTGCTAAATTCCGATCTTTGGCCCGCAGCCTTGTAACCCATGCAGCCCAACATTATTCTTGCTTCAAGCTCCGCCTACAGACGCCAGCAGTTGCAACAGCTGGGAATTCCATTTCAAGCCCTGGCCCCGAAGGTGGACGAAACGCCGCAGCCCGGGGAATCCGCGCACGCACTGGCCAAACGCTTGAGCCTGAGCAAAGCCAGGGCCATTGCCAGCTTGCACCCTCACGCCCTGATTGTGGGGTCGGACCAGGTGGGCGAGCTGGACGGAAGGTTGTTGTCCAAGCCGGGAAGCGAAGCACTGGCCATTGCGCAGCTCACACAATGTTCCGGTCGAGACGTGTTTTTTTACTCTGGAGTCAGCGTGGTCAGCACCCGAGGCACCGAATGCCGCAGCCTAGTCACGCAGGTGAAATTCAAATCACTCACCCACTCCCAAATTGCCGCCTATATAAAGAAAGAGCAACCCCTGGACTGCGCCGGCAGCTTCAAGTGCGAGGGGCTGGGCATAGCGCTGTTTGAGTCCATCAGCAGTGACGACCCGTCGGCACTGATCGGCCTGCCGCTGATCGCCCTATGCCAAATGCTGACCCAGGCCGGTCTCGACCCCCTCACCTACCAGGGGGCCACAAGCCTACTCCAGTCACCCCCAGCGTCAACCCGCACCCGGAACTAACGCAATTGCACGGCACCCGCACCCTGCACTGCACTGGCAATGCCACGTCCCACCGACACCCCAAGCTCGTCCATCAGTGCCTTGAACGGTGAGCTGCGCGGCGTATAGTCATGCAGCTCTTCCACCCCAACCAGGTCTCGCGCCACTGAGCGCACACTGCCCAGGCCGTCAATCAACCCCAGCTCCAAGGCTTGCTCACCGTGCCAGATCAAACCACTGGCAATGTCGTCGGTCATATTCAGGCGCTCCCCTCGCCCGCGCTGCACGGCCAGAACAAATTGCTCATGAACCCCGTTTAACACCCCCTGCCAGAACTGCACCTCTTCATCTCTTACGGGAGAGAATGGATCCAGAAAGGCTTTGTGCGCGCCCGCGGTATAATGGCGCCGCTCGACGCCCAGCTTGTCAATCGCGTCGACAAAGCCGAACCCCGAGGCGGTCACTCCGATCGAACCCACCAAACTTGCCTTGTCGGCGTAAATTTCATCTGCTGCGCTGGCAACATAGTAGCCGCCAGAGGCACCCAGATCGGCGATTACCGCATAAAGCTTTTTGTCCGGGTGCTGCGCTTTCAGACGCATCATCTCATCGTAAATATAACCCGATTGCACCGGGCTGCCGCCCGGGCTGTTAATTGCAACGATCACCGCCCGGCTGCGCGGGCTCTCAAACGCGTCCCGCAGACCCTTGTTGATCCGCCCACCGCTGGCACGCTGATCTTCCGCAATGACACCGTCTATGCGCACCACTCCCACATGCTCCTTGACAGGGGCGCCCACGCCACCCGAACGAGCACCGCTGTAAAATATCAATATAAACGCAAACAGATACAGAAACGTCAGGCTTTTGAATACGATCCCCCAGCGGCGGGATTTTTTTTGCTCGGCGAAGGCGTCCACCAGGACTTTTTCTATCAGACGCCACTCTTTGGCGGGGTCGTTCGGGTCCGTCACTGATTGCTGATTCCGTTTCCACATAACTATTCCTGATGCGCCAGCAGCTCTGCTGACGTTTGCGGTTTATGATGTTTGAATATAGGCGAAGACGCCCGACTTGCAGTAACAAAGGGTAGAAGATCGGGGAAATAATCCAGACACATCACCGGGCGGTATGCCACTAGACGACTGACATGATGGGCGCCGTAGGTGACGGCTATGCTCTGCATTTGGGCATTCTGCGCCATTTCCAGGTCGTACTCCGTGTCACCGATCAGCACAGCGTGCGCTGCCGGGCAGCGCATCTGCTGCAAAAGCTCCTGCAGCATACGCGGGTGGGGCTTGGACGCCGTTTCATCTGCGCAACGCGACGCATGGAAAAACCCAGCAAGCCCAAGCTTGGCCAACACCCGATCCAGCCCCCTGCGACTCTTGCTGGTAGCCACCGCCAGGAGAAAGCCGCTGTCGCGCAAGGCCGTCAAGGTTTCTTCGACACCGTCATATAGCGGCGAAGGGATGTTGTCCAGCTCGACAAACCAACGGGAATAAGCATCCGCCAAGATGGCACCGGTCTCTTCGGGCAGGCCGGGGTAAAGCACTTCCAGCGCCTCCGGCAACCCCAGACCAATAACGTTGCGTATGACCGCGTCATCCAAAACCGGCAAACCAACCTGCCGGGCGGCAATCTGCAGGCAGTTGACGATTTTCTCCATTGAGTCACACAAGGTGCCGTCCCAATCAAAAATCAGCAGCACAATTATTCTCTTTTCTTATGAAAGTTTAGGGTCTGTTGACGTTTCCTCATCACCACTGCTGGAGGCCATTTTTTCGTCT
>CAYNST010000002.1:0-71611 GCA_964399955.1 uncultured Cellvibrionaceae bacterium
AAATTGGCGCGTTTTCAGGTGCAACAGAGGCGATGATGAAACGTCAACAGACCCTTAGCCTTGCTGTTGCTAAAGCCTGGCGTGCTGCCGCCTTATTGAAACCTACAATTTGCTCAGTTGCCCCTGTGCGGCTACGGCTATCTCACCTTCGCCCTTGGCGGCAAATTCAAAATAACCGCGGGCTTTGTCCCGCTCGCCTGCGGCCAAAGCAATCTCACCCAAATGGTAACTGGCAACGGGTGTGGCCAAAAACTCCATGCTGCGGGTGAAGGCGCGCTCGGCGTCCTGATCCTGCTTCAGCTTGCGCAAACTGAGCCCCTGCCCCAGATGCACCATAAAATGCTCCGGGTTGAGTCGTGCTGCCTGCGCAAAGGCCTGCTGAGCTTGTGCGGCATTGTTCTGCAGCAAAATTTGCCCCTTGGTGACATGAAACAGGGCCTCCTTCGGCTGACGACCAATGGCTTGCTCGGTCAGCCTCAGTGCCCCCTCCATGTCACCTTGCTGCGCCGCAGCCAGCGCCTTCTGATGCGCATCGTAGGCGGGTTGGTCCCGCTTGATTTGCGCGATGGCTCGCTGATACTCGGCCTGGCGTCTTTCGCCACCGCCATGGTCGGCGGCCAGTTTGCGGTTGTGCTCTACCCGCTGCTGAGACGGCGGGTGACTGGCAAACAGGGTTTCCAAAGCGCTGCCCCCGCGCCCGCCCGCCAGTTCCACAAATTTCTCTTGCAACTCCACCGCCGCCTGAGGGTTGTAGCCGGCCCGCACCAGGTATTGAACCCCGTACTCGTCCGCCTGAGTCTCCTGCCCCCGACCGTAACGGGCCTGCCACAGATTGGCACCCAGCCCTGCACCCGCAGCCACCCACTGGCCGTACTCACTGCTCTGCGTGGCCATGCCTGCAGCCATCATGCCTACATTGAGCATGGTGGCCTGGGTCATCTGCTGGGCGGTGTGACGGGCCGCAGCGTGCACTATTTCGTGGCCAAGTACCGCCGCCAACTGGGCTTCGTCATCCAGCAGCGTGAGCAGACCCCGGTTGATGGCAATCTTGCCACCGGGCAAGGCCCAGGCGTTGGGAGTGCCGTCGTTCAGCACCACAAACTCATACGGAAGATCCGGTCGGTCACTGACGCGCGCCAGCCGGTGGCCCACGTTGCTCACGTAAACATTTACGTCCGGGTCCACCACATAGCGGCCACCCTGTTGCTGCTGGTAGGGCTGGTAGTTTTGTTCACCCAAAGCTATCTCCTGCTGGGCACCCAGCGGTGACCATTCTTTTTTTCCCGTCACCGGGTTGACGGTACAGGCGCTGACCAGAATGGCCATAGCCATGGCTTGCAGGGGAAAACAGATGCGCATTGAATTACTCCTTTGGTGAGATAGTGCTTTTTATTTGTTATATGACGCGCTGCAGTGAAAAGTCAAAAGGGTATAATAGAGGTCATCATAGCAGCGAACCTCATCATGACCGAATTGCAAATAATAGAACTTTTTGCCGGCAGCAATGCCGCCGGTGAACCCGTAGTTGAGCGTTTGCAGGTAAAACCCAGCGCGGAGGGACGCTGTCAGTTGGTGAAGTCACCCGCGTTTGTGAGGGGCATAGCCAGCGGCGACATTCTGCAGTTTGATACGCAGAGCAAGCAGTTTGAAGTAAAGCAGCGCAGCGGCAACCTGTGCGTCCGCGTGTTCAGCAAAAGCGACACGGGCGCACTGGCGGGCGCCTTGACCGCAGAGCTGGAAAAACTGGGTGGCGAGCTGGACATTGAGACGCCGCGCATGCTGGTGTACAGCATTCACGTCAGTTGCGGTTTTCAAGCCATAGAGGCCATTCTGGCAGAGCACATGTCGGCAGACACGGCCTGGACCTATGGCAATGTCTACGACCCCAACGATGGCACCACACCGCTGAACTGGTGGCAAAGTATTCTGCAGCCGGAATAATCATGCTGATTGTCATCTCACCGGCCAAGAGCCTGGATCTGAACTCGCCGTTGCCGCCGCTCAAAACCACTCAGCCGCAGTTTCTTGGCCAGGCGCAAGTGTTGGTTGAGCAGTTGCGTGAGCTGGCTCCGCACGAGCTGTCTCGCCTGATGCGCATCAGTGACAAGCTGGGCGGCCTCAACTACGACCGGTTTCAGGCCTGGCGGCGCCCATTCAAACCCGACAACGCCCGGCCCGCCCTGCTGACTTTTGACGGTGATGTCTATCACGGCCTGAATGCCCGCGCCTTTTCGGCAGAGGACTTTGTGTTTGCTCAAGAACATTTGCGCATCCTGTCCGGCCTCTACGGGGTGCTTCGGCCGCTGGACCTGATCCAGGCTTATCGTCTGGAGATGGGCACCCGCCTGGCCAACCCCGCAGGCAAGGACCTTTACGCCTTCTGGCAAGATACAGTTACCCCAGCGCTCAATCGGCAAATTAAAAAAACCGGTGCGCGGGCGCTGGTCAATCTGGCCTCGGTGGAGTATTTCTCGGCAGTTGACCGGCAGACGCTGGCTGTGCCGGTGATCGAGCCCGTCTTCAAGGATTGCAAAAACGGCCAGTTCAAGATCATCAACTTTTTCGCCAAAAAGGCCCGCGGCTTGATGAGTGCCTGGATCATTCGCGAGCGGCTGCAAGATGCGGAAGCATTAAAAGCCTTCAACGGCGGAGGTTATGCCTTCAACGCCGAGCTGAGCCAGGGGCAAAAATGGGTATTCACCCGCAAAGAGGCCTGATCATGCAGCAACTGCCGTTTTCAGAAGCGTGTGAGAACAACAAAGAGCCCATTTTGCAGGCACTGCAAACGGCGTTTGCATCCTGCACCCAAGTGCTGGAAATAGGCTCGGGCACCGGGCAGCATGCGGTGCACTTTGCGCCCGCCTTACCGCAATTGACCTGGCAGTGCACAGACCGCGCGCAAAATCTGGCCGGAATTCGTGCCTGGATAGCCGCGCGACCAAGCCCCAACCTACTTCCACCCCGGGTGCTGGACCTGCAGCAGCCTGAATGGCCAGCAGGCATAGACGCCATCTTTTCTGCCAACACCGCTCACATCATGCCGTGGCCGCTGGTGCAGTGCATGTTGCAGGAAGGCGCAGAGCGGTTGCCGGCGGGCGGGGTATTCGCGCTCTATGGCCCCTTTAACTATGACGGGCACTACACCAGCAACAGCAATGCTGCCTTCGATAGCCACCTCAGGCAACAAGACCCGGCTCAGGGCATTCGGGACTTCGAAGCCGTGAACGAAGTGGCATCACGTGCAGGCTTGACGCTGTGGTCGGATTTGGGCCTGCCTGCAAACAATCGGTTGTTGGTATGGCGCAAGCACGCAAAACTGGCGGGCGCTTAGATAACGGCCGCGACCCGCCAGGAGTTGCCGTCAGCGCTTCGCGGCCGGCCTTTCGGGCACTTTACTTAAATCGCCCGCCTTGATAAACGACAGCTGCTCAGGCTTCAAATAGTGTTTAACCGCCCGATTGACCTCCTCTGCGGTCAACGCCTGCAGGCGTTCTTCTACCTGCTTGTCCCATTGCATGGTGCGCTGCAGAAACAAATTGCCCGCCAGTTGAGCCGCCAGTGAGTGATCCTGCGAGCGCTCCACCCGGGACTTTTGCAGCATGCCCGATTTGGCCGGCACCAGTTCCTCTGCACTGAAGCCCTGCTCTGCCATTTTCTGCAGCTCTTCACGTATACCGGCTTCCACCGCGTGCATGTTCTGTGGTGCATAAATGGCGGTGGCGTTGAACTCTGCGCGCGGCTCCAGCGGGCTGAAGCCAATCCAGGCGCTGACGCTATAGGAAAGGCCTTCTTGCTGGCGCAGGCGATTGGTCAACCGACTGTTCAAAAATCCACCGCCAAAGAGATAGGCGCCAAGCCGCAAGGCAGGGGCGACTTCGTCGGTATCACTCACCGGCACGGGCAGCATGGCCATGATGGCGGCATTTTCCTTGTCCGGAGTGTTGAAGGTTTTTTCAACCGGGGGTATTGCCTTGAACGGGTGCTCAATGTGCTGGTAAGGCTCCTGGCTTTTCCAGTCACCCAGGGCTTCGACCAGCGCTTCGCGCACCGCTTGCTGGTCAAACTCCCCAACCACTGCTATTTGCATATTGTTGGCGCCGTAAAACCGTTGATGGAAACGCCGCAGATCCTCAACCTTCAACTCCTTCAGGGCGGCAATTCTTTCATCCAGCGTGGGCACGTACTTGGGGTGCCCCGGCTCAAAATAACTGTAAAAGCGCCACCGCTCACGCGAGACAATAGCCTGCGGGTCCTGGCGGGAAGACTCCAGATTGGCGAGTTGCGCACTGCGCAACAGCTCAAATTCGTGCTCATCAAATTTGGGCTCCCGCAATACATGCGCCAGCAGTTGGATTGCCGGCACAATGTGCTCGGCCTGGGTTTCCAGTGAGGCTTGCGCGCTGCGTACGTCCCCGGTGGCCCCCAGTCGGGTTCTGATGGCGTCCATCCGGTCCTGTAAGTCATCGCGGCTATAGCGGCTGGTGCCGCGCATCAACATGCTTCCGGCTGTCTCGCCAGTGGCGGTCAGGCCCTGCAGGCTCTGCTCCGTACCAAACTGCATGTTCAGGCGCACAACTACCGACTGCCCACGGGTTTTTTTGGGCAGCAGTGACACCTGTGCCCCACTAGGCAGGCTGAAGGTGACGGTGCGCGCGTCTATGTTGTCGTAGGCGGGGTCAAAGGCTTCTCCAGCAGATACGCCTTCACGTCCAGTGTATCCTTCCAGCATGGCCGATACATCCGGCACCTGCGGGATGATGACGCGCTGAGACGACTCCGCCGGCAGAAAGCGACCCTCGGTGCGATTGTTAGGGGAAAGGTATTTCTTAGCCACACGTTGCACATCTTCAGCCGTAACCTGCTCGATGCGGTCGCGGTTGAGAAACAGCAAACGCCAGTCGCCCATGCCGATGTATTCACTCAGAAGCACGGCAATACGCTCGGAAGAGTTGAACGCCATGTCTATATCCTTGAGCAGATTCCTCTTGGCACGCTCTACTTCCTCCTCGGTGACCGGCTGAGCGTCAACCTGCTCAACGCTTTGCAGGAAGGCACTGCGGGTCTTTTCCAGATCTCCCGCCTTGTCAACCTGGGCTGCCAGCAGAATGACACCCGGGTCCTGCAATTGAAATGGCATGGCAAAAGCAGAGACAGCGAGTTTGATATCAACCAGGTTTTTGTGCAAGCGGCCTCTCGGTGTGTCACCAAGAACCTGGGTCAACACCTGGATTGGGGCAAACTCGGGATGACTACCTGCAGGGATGTGGTAAGACGCCGCGTACCACTGGATGTCGCCAACCCGGCGCACCGTCACTGCCTTCTCACCGTCCTGGGGCGGCTCGACGGTATAGAGCTCTGCCAGCTCTCGCTCCGGTTTTGGAATGTCGCCAAAGGCCTTCTGCACCCGCCGGATCATATCCTGCTCATCAAACCGTCCGGCCACCGTCAGCACCGCATTGTCGGGCTGATAGTAGGTTTTATAAAAAGCCCGCAACCGTTCTATGGAGACATTTTCAATGTCGCTGCGCGCGCCAATGGTCGGCTTGCCGTTGTTATGCCACATGTAAGCCGCGCCCAGCATTCGTTGCATCAGCACCCGAAACGGGCTGTTTTCTGAGCGTTCGAACTCGTTGCGAACCACGGTCATTTCGCTGTCCAGGTCACTCTTGCGAATGAATGAATTGACCATGCGATCAGCCTCCATAGCCAAAGCCCAGTCAATGTTTTCGGGTGTCGCGTTGAAGGTTTCGTAGTAGTTGGTGCGGTCAATCCAGGTGGTGCCGTTGGGTCTGGCGCCACGGGCGCTCAGTTCTGCGGGGATGTCCGGATGATTTTTGCTACCCTTGAACAGCAGGTGTTCAAGCAAATGAGCCATACCCGTCTCGCCGTAATTCTCATGTTTGGAGCCTACCTTGTAGGTTACGTTAACGGTCACCGTTTCCTTGCTGGGATCCGGGAACAACAGAACCGACAGGCCGTTTTCCAGACGGTATTCGCTGATACCCTCCACCTCGTGGATTTTTTTGATTTCTTCGTCAGCATGCACAGGCTGACCAAGCATCCAACAAAGCAGACAGATTGCCGTCCACACCGGGGTTGTTATTCTTCTGGGAAGTGCTGTTTGTGACATTTGGCTGTCCTTTCGGGTATAGCAGGCGGCATGACTTACCACGTTAAACGCCGCCATTACCAGGGGATACTCACGTACAGAATCAGGCAAGGCAGCTTCTGTACTCTGCTACTGCATAGGGGTTTAACCACAAATGCGGTAAACAGTTCCCTGCTAGTGCAGGGTCAGGCCCGAACGGAGCAATCAACTGGCCCCAGGGCATAGATCCTGATCAGCTTGATGGGTCAAGACCGGTTCAACCACAATGCCTCCGGGAACTGGGCCTTAGGGCGAGGCTAGCAAGCTGCAGGAGTGTGAGCTCCGTGAATCCAGGCGACCGGTAAGTCGTTGATATTGGCAAGGTTAACAGGGGGAGGCGAAGCCTTGAATATGGGAGCGGGGAATCAACACTTGCCGACGCGGCCAGTAAACGCCGTAGATGCACCCTTTGATAGCGGCCTAAGCCAAAACGGCAGGTACGGCTGTCAATAGCCGCACCTGCCGTTCTTTCTGCACAAACAGTCCAATCAGCGCCTTAGTCGGAGATGCGATCGCCTGCGTCTTCCAGGCCGTCGCCCATGCGATCACCGGCATCTGATACAGAATCCCGGGCATCGCTCGCGCCGCGATCAATGTTCTCGCCCAGTTCTTCGGCCGGACCGTCGTTGTCGCAGGCGGCCAGGGGAAAGATGAACATCATTGCAATCAACAAGCGTTTGGCTAGTAGCATAGTCAGCTCCTTCGGTGTGTGGGTTGTATTTACGAATGCAGTCTACGTGTAGCTTAAAACGTGCCAAGTGCGAACATTCCGGCTGAATGGCGGCCTGCGGGGCTTTGGTGGCAGGATTTTTCAACTCCGATGGCGCTGGCCCCTGTTTTTTCGGTAAGAGTTGCAGATGTTACAAGAGCTCAAGCGAAAACTTACAAGCGCTTCAAGACATGAGTTCTTCCAGCGCCTGCAGGGAAACTGGCTTCAGCAGACTGCCGCTCACGCCGGCGTCGGCCGCACGCACCGGGTCTACCACTTCGCCGCTGAGAATGTAAATGTCTGTGTCCGGTGCCAATACCCTTAGCTGTTTTGCCAACTCATAGCCATTGACATCGGGCAGGTGTAAATCCACCAACACTTTGTCCGGCCGTTCCAACTTGAAGCGAGTGAGGGCTTGCGCACCGTCGCTTGCCGTCAAGGTTTGCCACCCCATCAGACCCAGCAAGCCACAGGTCGCCTGCAGAGCGTCCTCCGAATCCTCAATCACCAGGACAGTCCCGGCGGGCTTGATTTGAGGAGCGGGTTTGACTGTTGCAGACTTGACCGGTAAATGCTCTGCGAAGCAGCGATGGAGCCGCTGCTGGCCTATTGGCTTGCTGAGAAATGCGGTGAACCCCGATGACAGGTAAAGCTCTTCGTCGCCCTTCATGTGGGCCGCAGTGAGGGCTATGAGCGGTTTATCAAAATGCTGTTCGCGGAGCTGGCTGGCGGCTTCCACGCCGCCCATCATCGGCATATGGATGTCCATCAGAACCAGGTCAAAGGCCCGCCCTTCGCGCCGCTCAAAGTTGATGATGTCAACCGCCTCACGTCCGTTTTTGGCAAACTGCACCTCCAGCCCAGCCATCTCGACAAAATGACCCACCAGAGTACGAATTTCCTGCAGGTCATCCACAACCAGTACCCGCCCCTCAAAGCAGGGTACGGTTTCGCTGGGCTCTCGCTCGGTGAGGAAATTAAGCGATATTTTGTGGCGCTCCACATTGTGCAGATCGCCCGGGTCCACAGTGAATTCAAAGCGACTACCCTTGCCCTTTTCGCTTTGCACACTGATGCCGCCCCCCAAACGGGTAACCAGTTGCCGGCTGATGGTGAGCCCCAGCCCCGTACCTGCGCGGGTGTGCGCGGTCCCGTCCTTGGATTGCACAAAGGGCTGAAAGATATTGTCTACTGCATCGGCATCTATGCCTATGCCGGTGTCTTCCACATGAAACCGCAGCATTTCTCGCCGCCCCTGCTGCACAAGGTCAACCCTCAGCTTTACCTGCCCCTGATCGGTAAACTTGATGGCGTTGCCCAGCAGGTTGATCAGGATTTGACGCAGTCGTACGGGGTCTGTTTCTATCTCGCGGGGCAGTGGCTCCTGGGCTTCGACGTACAGGTGCAGGCTTTTGTCGGCGGCTGCGCCATTGATCATGGCGTAGGTATCGGTCAGCAGAGATGCGAGATGCACCTTTTGCAGTTCAATATCCAGTTTGCCGGCCTCAATTTTTGACAGGTCCAGCACATCGTTCAACAGCCCCAGCAGGTGTTTGCCGTTGCGATTGACCACACGCAGGTGAGCCAAGGATTCGGCGTCCCGGGTTTTATTGATGAGCAGTTCGGTGTAACCAAGAATGGCAGACAGGGGTGTGCGAATTTCATGACTGAGGTGGGCTAAAAAATCGCTCTTTGAACGGTTTTCAGCCTCGGCTTTCAGGCGTTCAACACGCTCGGTTTCCACCTCCTTTCGTGCCAGGGCATAGCGAATGGAGCGGGCCAACTGTTCGGCCGTGAGATTGGACTTAACCAGGTAGTCAACCGCGCCGGCCTCCAGTGCCTGCATGTCCACCTCGCCCTGATGCATTCCGGTGAGCAGGATGATGGGGCCGCTGAAGCCAACCTCCTGGGCACGCTTCAGCAGCTCAATTCCGTCACGCACGCCCAGCTTGTAATCCATCAGACACAAATCGTGCTGATTGGCGCGCAGTAGATTCTCACCGGCCTCAAAACTGGGCGCCCAGTCAAGATGGTATTCGCCGTGGGTAATCTCGTCCAACAAATCCTCGACGATCAGATAATCGTCTTCGTCATCATCGACGATCAGCAGTTTCACATCTTGCATGATTGGCTTCACAGTACGAACTAGGGCAGTTCGACAATCTCCACCCAATATTTACCCAAAGCCCGCATAAGATCGACCAGTGCTTCGAAAGTCACCGGCTTGGTTATGTAGGATGCGGCGCCAAGATCGTAGCCTTTGAGCATGTCCTCTTCGGCTTTTGATGTTGTAAGAATGACTATGGGAATACGTCTCAGGTCTTTGTCTGCCTTGATCTCGGCCAGGGCCTCTCGGCCGTCTTTCTTCGGCATATTCAAATCAAGCAGAATGAGGCCTGGCAAGGGGTACTGGGTCCGATCCGCGTATTTGCCCTCTCCACGCAAATAATCCAGCAACTCCACGCCGTCTTCCACGAACATCAGCTGGTTGAGGACGCGGCTTTCGGTCATGGCCTCATAGGCAAGCAAACGGTCATCTTCGTCGTCGTCCGCCATCAAAATGATCAGCGTATTTTTCTCTGAACTCATAGTTTGACCCTATTCCAGGTTTTCGACTTCGGGCTGAGTGCGCGGCAGAATAACCGTGAACACAGCGCCTTGACCTTGCTCGCTCTGAGCTTCAATGCTGCCGCCGTGGCGCTCGATGATTTTACGGCACAGGGCCAAACCTATACCGGTACCCTTGTATTGGTCCTGTCCGTGCAGGCGCTGGAAAATGCTGAACACCCGGTCAGCATACTGGGAATCAAACCCTATGCCGTTGTCGGAAAAACGCAGCTTGATCCACTCCCGCACATCATCTTCCTGGTTGAACGGCTCACAGGTTACATTGATGACCGGCGGCACATCTGCCCGGCGAAACTTCATACTATTGGACAGCAAATTAAGAAAAACCTGGCCCATTTGCGACGCGTCACCCACCATATCCGGCAGGGTGTCAATATTGATGGTTGCTCCCGTCTCATCAACAGAATACTGCAAATCATCCAGAGCAGCCCGCAGCAGGCCGTTCAGGTCCAGTATCTCGAAAGGCTTTTTGCGGGTAGACACGCGAGAAAAGCTCAAGAGGTCATCAATCAACACCGACATCCGTTCCGATGCACTGTGCATACGTTTTACGTAGTCCGCTCCTTGATCGCCCAATTGCGGGCCAAACTTCTTGATCAATCGATCACCAAATGCGCGAATTTTGCGCAGCGGTTCCTGCAAATCGTGCGACGCCACAAACGCAAACGTCTCCAGCTCCCTGTTGCTGCGCTCCAGTTCATCGGCGTACTGAGCGAGCACCTTGGTCCTGGAAGCTACCTTTTCTTCCAACTCCTGGTTGGCCTGTTCAATCTGAGCGTAAAGCCTGGATACCCGTGTCGCATTGCGATAAACCAGAAAGTAGACCAGGATTGCCAACAAGAAGCCAACCACATTGGTAACAATCAAAGTAATCATCACCAGGTATCGGTTGCGCTCGGCAAGCTCTCGGTAATTGTTTAGTGCCCAGAACTCATCTGCGAGCATTTCGTCTATCTGCGTCATGATCGAGCGCATGAGCTTGACGCCGGTGTCGCTTCTTAGCTGCGCGTAGGCCGCCTGCCGCTCCCCCACCTGCACCAGGCCAACCGTTTTCTGCATCTCGGCCAATTTTTGCTGGGCAGTTTCTGACAGTTGCTCGTAGCGCAAATCCTGCTGGGACACCTCTGCGGCGGAGTGGCGCAGAGTCTCCAGCAGATTGTCGATGGACACCAGCGCTTCTTCATACGGCTGCAGGTATTGGGCGTCGGCAGTGACCAGGTAACCGCGCTGGCCACTCTCCGCCGCATACAGCTCGGCTTTGAGTGCATCAATGAGAGAGATAACGTGAAGGGTACTGGTGACATTCTGATTGTTTGCCACCATCACCACTATAGAGCGGTAGGCAATGACAATACTGAAGACAAAAAACAGAAGAACCGAGAAGAGGACAATCAGCCAAGGAAACTTCCACCCGCCGGGTTGTGGCACTGGGTAGACCTCGGCTTATTTATTGATCATCTGGCAGGCTGCTTTTCAGCAGCGCCAGCTTGTCACTGCAGCTGCGACACTCCTTGAGGATGGTCTCGAAGATGGCAATAGCCTTGTCGACGTCTTTGGTACGTTCAAGCGTGAGCTTGCCCAGCTCGGCATTTACGGAAATACAATTGAGCGGGTTGCGCACATCGTGTATCAAGTGATTGATGTTGTCTGCCATAAGCTCTGCGGCACCTTGTTAGATCGAGTAGCTGTTCAGCCGGTTATAGAGAGTTTTGAGGCTGATACCCAGCATCTCAGCGGCCTTTTTCTTGTCGCCGCCCAAATGCTCAAGCGTGGTTTCAATCAGCTCTCGCTCCACATCTTCCACGGTTTTACCTACGGCAACACCCTTGTTTTGTTTCACAGGCTTACGAGAAAAAGGCGAAGATAGATCGCGCGGCAGCTGGATAAGCTGCTGCTCAGGATCGGTCATGATGAATGCGCGGTGCAGGGCATGGCGAAGTTCGCGAACATTGCCCGGCCAGTCGTGTTCGACCAGTCGCGCCAAAGTCTCGTCATCCATTTGTATCTGGGTTTTGTACTCACGGTTGAACGAGGCCAGGAAATGCTGTGCGAGCAGTTCTATATCCTCTTTGCGTTCACGTAAAGGGGGAATACGGATGGGAAAGACCGCCAGCCGGAAGTAGAGATCTTCTCGCAAAAGGTTGTTTTCTACTATATCGCTCTCGGTGCGATTGGTGGCAGAAATTACCCGGCAATCGACGTCGATGGATGAAGTTGCACCCAAACGCGTGACCTTGGCGGTCTCCAGGGCCCGCAGTAGGTTGGGCTGCAAATCGATGGGCATCTCGGTGATTTCATCAAGAAACAGCGTGCCCTTGTCCGCCAGTTCAAAAACACCCTCTTTACGATGTGTAGCACCCGTAAAAGCGCCCTTCTCGTGGCCAAACAATTCACTGCCGATCAATTCATGGGAGAAGGCGCCGCAGTTGGTCGCCACAAACGCGCCCTGCGTCTGGCTGGCATAGTGAATGGCCGCCGCCACCATCTCTTTACCTACTCCGCTTTCGCCCAGGAGCATGACATTGGCCTTGGCAGTTGCCACCCGCTCCACCATACGGTAGAGACGCTGCATAGGCTGCGACTCGCCAACCAAGTGCCCAAAGTGCAACTTGACCTTGCCATTGGTGCTGGGCTCACCTTCGAATCCTTCTTCCAGCACCATCTGCAGCTGTGACAGGTCAATCGGCTTGACCAGGTAGAAGATATTGGGCCCGTAAAGGTTTTTGACAATCGAAGTCACAGACGGATGACCGGTGACCAGCGCTATGCGGA
Source organism: uncultured Cellvibrionaceae bacterium (assembly GCA_964399955.1). Lineage (GTDB taxonomy): Bacteria > Pseudomonadota > Gammaproteobacteria > Pseudomonadales > Cellvibrionaceae > CAYNST01. The sequence continues at coordinate 12,258 of CAYNST010000002.1, forward strand.
TGTTGGCCGCGTCAGTGGACAGGGCCTCCAGAACATGCAATCCACTGCCATCTGGCAGGATCAGGTCCAAAAATACGTGCGAAAACCGTTTTGCTCTGACCGTGTTGCAAGCCTCCGCGACGCTGGTGACGCAAGTCACCTTGTGGCCAAGCATGATCAGCAGATCGGAGGTGGCTTCTAAAAAGCCGGGATCGTCATCAACAATTAGTATGTTGGCCATCGGAGAATCCTCGAGCCCCCAAGGCAAGCGGGAGTTATAACGTCATGTCCATCTCGACGTCACAGGCACTGTCACCTGGATGTCGAAAACCTTTGAAATAAGTAGTTCCCGCCGGCAGCAGACAACTGATCTGCGCGCGGGAATCAACACACTGCTGTTGACAAAGACATTGTTTCAGCAGGAAATACCTAAAAAAACAGCCGGTTTGTCGCAGTTGCACAATCGCGCAGTGTAAAGCAACTTGTTACGGGCGACAATGGAGACTTGGCACATTTCGCCCGCCCGCAGACAAGGCCCAGACGCTTCCGGAGACTGTCGTTTTTGCTGAAATAGCCGGTGGCCTGCGGCAACGCTCCGGCGGTGTGGAGCCAAAGGCCGCCGCTGCGCGGCCAAGCTCAGCAGAAGCGCGAAAGGAACCGTCGCCTGAGTCACCCACCGCCACATTTGGCAAGCACAGAGAGGGCGCCTGCTGCTGCAGGGCCTAAGCAGGACACGCCGAGCGCAGCTAAGGTGACCAGCAGGCGGGCAATGACCCGGGCAGGTAAACCTGGAGGCCCAGCAGGTCGTGAGCCTCACGGCCTGCTACTGGCTAAGCGCTAAACCCGCTGCTGCCCATGCGAAACAACAGTCGCGCACCACTGCTGGCGGCAAGCCCGAACAGTGAACGGGATCGAATCAGGCTCAGGCCGATAATCAAACCCGGCACCAGTATCGCGAATAGCGCCCTACTCCGTTTGACATTCTTTTTTTCGGAGAAGACCAAAGCGTCAAGGCGAACTCGGCGGTGTAGAATTTCGCTCTCAAGTTGAGCAATTTTATCCTGTAATTTCATGCTTCAGCGTCTCAAAAACAGCCTTAGCCTGCTCCTTGGTGCGAGGAATTCCCAGCAGCTTTTTATAGCGCTTGAGCAATACCAAACACACTGCCATGAGCGCGACCTGACAGAGAAAAAACGTAAAGAAACCCGCCAAAGTGCTGCTGAATAAATAAGTGAATATACAGGCGACCAGCGCACTGAAGGCTATCCAGGTGAGAAATGCCAGTGGCAGCATCAGCAAAGCTATGCCGGCAAGCTTAGGCAGTGTCTTCAGGGACAGGTAGATCTCTGATGCAGCCAGCTGTGCCAGCGCGCTAACCATGCCAAGCGATGTTCCGCTTACCTCGATCAGCCGAGCCGCTTCCTGCTTTAGCCGATCAACGGGAGCTTCGCCCGGCACATCTGTGCCAGGCGAAGTCTCGGACGTTTGTTTTTGCATTACGTGCGTCCTGTTAGTGTCTGCGGTTCCCTTGAAGCAATTTTGACACCGCCCAGCCAGCTACAAAGGCTATACCCACTGCCGCCAAGGGGCGCTCACGCAGATATTCCTCGGCGGTGGTCTCGAATTGACGCACCGAGTCCCGCCCCTCGTCAACCTTATTTTTTGCCAGGTCAGTAGAAGCGAGACCAAGGGAGCTTAGTGCTTGAAAGACACTGGCGGCAGCCTCTTTCATTTGCTGCAGCGCGTCCGATACGTTCACCGCTTCCGTGCGCGCAGTGGACTCTACTTTTTCGGCTTCTGATTTGATTTTTGACTTTTGCGCCTCTGTTTCAGCTTTATCTATAGCTGATCGGCCATTGGACGTTGCTTCATTAAGTGTGGTTCGCGGATCCATATCAAGCTCCTAATTGACCTAGTGGGTGAGCTATATACTGCCAAACTCTGAAATTGGTTTGCTTACAGCTTCTTTCGTCCCATTACCAATGACACTACAAACAAAACCAAAAATACAAAAAACAGCACCTGCGCTATGCCGGCGGCTGCACCCGCGATACCACCGAAGCCAAAAGCCGCTGCAATCAAGGCCACTACTAAAAATAACAAGGCGTATCTGATCATTTCGATTCTCCAGTGTAAGTTTCACCTGGGATCAATCAAGATCCGTGCCATATTCGGCTGACGCCGGGCCGAATGCCGCAGAAGATGAGGCACCTTGCACCACATGCAACCGCAGCGCGGGGTCTGGCGCCATAGCTGTACAAAGACAATTGCGGTCATGAGAAGGGAGCCCGCAGCCAGGCTAAACCACAAACTGCGGGTATATTTTAGGTTTTCAGCTGATCGCAAGGCAGCATTTGCAAGGGGATCGCCCACTTTTACATATATCATCAGTGGTGCCTGTCGCGGTTCTCGTCGCCATACACCCCGTTCAGGACATGACTCCATTCGCCCATGAATTCCATATGTTTGGCCATGATTTTCAGGCACATCAAGATTGGAATGGCGATCAGCAGGCCGACAGCACCCCACAACCAGCTCCACAGAAACATCCAAAGTACCACCAACAACGGGTTGATGTTAAAACGTCTGCCCAACAAAGAAGGTGTGATGAACTGTCCCTCCAGAAGATTCAACATCAGGAAGACTCCCGGCACCACCAGACCCTGTGAGAAGGACTCGGCCTCCATGAAGCCCACACCGGCCAGAATGATGGTAAGAATCAATGGCCCGACGTAGGGGGCGAAGTTGAGGATGGTCGCCATGGCTCCCCAGAGAATGGCATCTTCTACCCCTAGCAGCGTCATGGCGCCGGCCGTCGCAAAACCCAAAAGCACATTGATGACGGAGATGGTCAGCACGTAATAGGCGATGTCATCTCGCACCGTTTGAAACATGACCACGGTGGTCTTCTTGTCGGAGAAGGAGTCCTGGGCCTTGACGACGTTGCGCATCAGGTCTTCACCGAACATCAAAAAGAAGAAGGTAATCACCACGGTGGCGGCCAACTGCACCAACACCACAATGGCGCCCTGCGCCATTGAGCCAACCACAGAAAAAAGCGTTGAATCAACGGCTTTTTTGACGGTCTCCTCAGCGGTTTCATCCACAGGCACTACGCGATTCTTGATGGGATCAAAAGCACCGGTCACATCCGCAAGCTCGGCCGTCAGTCGATCCCCCATGACGGGAAGAGTGCTAAGCCAGCGGCCGGCGGGCTCGGTCAGCAGGCTTGCGGTATAACCGATGGAGAACAACAGCAACAGCACCACCGTTGCCGAGGCAAGCAGTTTGGGCACACCCAGCCGAGTCAGCCCCCGAACCAGCGGGCTCAGGAACAACGCTATAAACGCCGCCACGCAAAAAGGCATCAGAATGATGCGGCCCAGGTAGATAGTATAAAGTACGGCCAAAATGGCCAAAATTACCAAAGGGGCAGAGCGTACGCCACCTTGGTGCTGAGGCAATCGGGTGATCGTGCTCTTGGCGCTCTGAAAAAACTCGTCGGTAGTCATCAGGGGGATCCGAAGGGGTGGATGCCAATCATTGCTGGCCTGTAGCAGAACCAATATACGTCTGCAGCCGCCCATCGGCGGGTTCAACATTGACTATTTGAACCTCACACACGCCATGGCTCTGGCCGTTTATTCGGAATTGGCATGATTTGGGCATCCATTCCAGGTCGAAGCGGTCACCACTCCGCCCTACCCTCTTGGATTTTGGAGCAAATTTATGAAAATGTGCAAAAAGCCATTGGCAGTAACCTTTACCCTCTTCTCACTGGGCTTGATGGCCTCAACCGGATGGGCCCAGACTGGAACGGGCGAGACCAGAACAACCAGCGAGGCCAGCGGAGAAATGCGGGAGTCGCTCGGCCGCAACAACACCTATCCGATACAGCGCGGAGTCGGCGCAGACACCTCTGCACAACAGCAGCATCCGGAAGCCGGCGACGCAAGAGTCACCAACCGCGATGTCCGCGAAGATCAGGATGAACTGGTTGAGTCCGGCGATGATTCAGTGGAAATGAGTGAAATCTCCAGGAAGCATGCCGGCAAGGCGGACCACGACAACTGATTGGTTCCGCCAGCTGCGGGCGCCACTACAGGTCACGGGCAGGCGTCGGTGCAGTGCCTGTGTCATTGGCGGCAGACGCTGGAGCACTCAGCTTTATGTGGGCGGCGGGAGCCGTGCCGTCCTTTCTCTCTCCAAAATACAGCGTCTGATGCGGGAAGGGGATTTCTATGCCGCGTTCGTCAAACGCGTACTTCATGCGCCGGTTGAACTCCCGGCCTACCCTCCACTGTTTGATAGGTCGGGTCTTGATACGAGCTTTGATGATGATGGCGCTGTCGGTGAACTGGTCCACGCCCAGTATTTCTATGGGCTCCAGAATATCCTCGGCGTATTCCGCGTCCGCCTGCATCTCCTGCGCAATGGCCTGCAGCACATCGATAACCTCGTCTGGGCTTTCACGGTGGGCAACGGCAACATCCAACAGGTAGTAGCTGAACTTTTTCGTAAGGTTTTCAACGATGGTGATCTCGCCGAAAGGCACCGTTATGACGGTGCCGCTCAAATCCCGCAACTGAACCTTGCGAAGGGTGATTTTCTCGATGGCGCCACCCTTCCCTCCCAGGTTGACGACGTCGCCCACCTGGATGAGATCTTCAAAGATTATGACGAACCCGGTAAGCAGGTCTTTGATGATTTGTTGCGCGCCAAAACCGATGGCTATACCAATCACTCCAGCGCCCGCCAATAACGGCATAACGTCAATACCCAGCTCGGAAATCATGGTAATGGCAAATACCACCAGCAGCACTCCGCTGGTCGCGTTGCGCGCTATCGGCAAGAGGGTGGCCACACGGGGACTCCCGTCTGTAGCCCATTTGCGAAAATAATGCTCAGTGGTGGCGGTAGCGGCCTCAAACAACACAACGCCCAAAGCAAACAGGACCGTCAGTTCACCCACTGCGGTGATGAAGCGGACAATTTGCTCGCCTATGTAAAAGCCCACCTCCCCGCCCTGCCAAATTAAAGCGATAGCACTCAGCCCCATGCCCAACACGACCAACTGGGCAAAGACAGTCATGATGCGTTTGTAAATGGCCATTCGTTTCAAGTTCAGGTGAAAACGGATTTTCAACCTTACGAAGGTGCGAAAAAGTCGGGTAATCAACCGGGCAACCAATAAATTCAACAGCAGCGCGAAGGCAATGGCCACTCCAGTTGCCAGTACACGCCCCACGGTGGAAGTGGTAAGACCGTATTTGTCCAGCAAACGGTCCACCCGCTGCGCCCAGGAATTTGCCAACTCATCAACGCCCAACAGCCGCCCCACATCAATCTCTATAGCGGTAGTGTCTTCTTCGGCGTGAGTGTCCACATCGACCGCGTCAGCCAAACTCTCGCCCGATGCGTCACCGGCGCAGTCGTCGCCTTCGCACGTGCCCTCACCGGAGTTCACCGCGACTTCCACGGTCTGCGCCAATGCCTCGCCAGGCGCTGCAGTGCCTATTCCCACTAGCGCAAACCAGAAGAGGGCAAATACTATCGACTTCATCATGGGAGAGATCCTTATTTGTGGCCGCCACAGCAGAGCCTGGGGCCTGCAAAAAAACCGCGCACGGTGCGGCTTGGACTGGGCCGATTTGGCCTGGAGCCGCAGATGCGCAGCGTAGAACCGCCGCACAATATCCACTGCGGAAGATTTGCTATAGCTTGACAGCTTGTTACGCAGCAGCAGCCATTGGGATTTCCCGCCGGCCGCAGGCGGCCAACGGGTGGGTCAGGCAGAAGAACGCAGATGGATCAGGCAAAAGGGTGTCTTAGAACAATGGTTTCCAGCCGGTCCGGACCGGTAGAGATAATATCCACCGGCGCACCGACCAACGTCTGCAAACGCTCTATGTACTTGCGAGCATTCTCCGGTAGATCGTCCAGCCGTTTGACGCCCACCGTGGAGCCCTGCCAGCCAGGGTGGCTTTCATACACGGGACAGATATCGTCCCAGCCGGCTGCATCGCTGGGCACGCCGGTTTCTTCACCCTTGCTATTGCGGTAACCGATACAAACTTTGATTTCCTCCAGCCCATCCAATACGTCCAGCTTGGTCAGGCAGATACCACTAACACTGTTGACGCGTACCGCATGGCGCAGGGCTACCGCGTCAAACCAGCCTGTGCGCCGCTTGCGGCCGGTGGTTGCGCCAAATTCGTGGCCTTTCACGCCCAGGTGCTCCCCTACCGCACAGCCCAGCTCGGTGGGAAACGGGCCAGAACCTACTCGTGTGGTATAGGCTTTGGTGATTCCCAGCACATAATCCAGGTACAGCGGGCCAAAGCCTGTACCGGTGGCGGTGCCGCCTGCGGTGGTGTTGGAGGAGGTAACGAACGGGTAGGTGCCGTGGTCAATGTCCAGAAGTGACCCCTGCGCGCCTTCAAACAGAATATTGGCACCGGCGTCGCGGGCGCCGTGCAAAACGTCGGTAACGTCGGCAATCATTGGTCGCAGCTCGGCCAGATACGCCTGGGCCTTGCTCAGCATCTGGTCATAGTCCACTGGCTCGGCGTGGAAGTACTGTGTCAACACGAAGTTGTGGTAATGCAGAATCTCCTTGAGCTTGCTGGCAAAGGTCTCGGGGTGCAACAGGTCGCCCAGCCGCAGTCCCCGACGGGCGACCTTGTCTTCATAGGCGGGTCCGATGCCCCGCCCGGTGGTGCCAATCTTGGCGTCGCCGCGGGCTATTTCACGAGCTTGATCCAGCGCCACGTGATAGTCCAGAATCAGCGGGCAGGAAGGCGACAGCCTCAGCCGCTCCCGCACAGGCACACCCTGCGCCTCCAACTCGGCGATCTCTTTCAGCAGGGCGTCCGGCGCCAAGACAACACCGTTGCCGATCAGACAGCTGACGCCGTCGTGTAAAATGCCGGAAGGGATTAGGTGCAGGACCGTCTTCTTGCCATCGATAACCAAGGTGTGCCCGGCGTTATGACCGCCTTGGAAGCGCGCGACGTAATCCACCTGCTCAGTTAGCAAATCGACTATCTTGCCCTTGCCCTCGTCACCCCATTGGGTGCCCAGTACCACTACGTTTTTGCCCATTGCCATCAAAACTCTTATGCCATTGAATTAAAGCGACTTCACCTGGAAAACCCCGCCTGCCTCTTGCAGAACGCGATCGCAATTTTGGTAATCCAGTGGGTGTGTCTGATCTCGTGTGCCACAAACCACGCGCTCTCCCTGGGTACGCAATGCCTGTACCGCCTGCCACTGAGCAGCGCTGCCGGAAAAGGGCGCAAAAATTCCGCTTGCCGCCGAACCGCTGCTGGCACGCAACCGGTGCATGGCGACCAGGTCGGCGGTAAAACCGGTGGCGGAACGCGCGCGGCCAAAGACTTCGCCGATATGGTCGTAGCGCCCGCCGCGAGCTATCGCGGCGCCCTGCCCAGGTACAAAAACGGTAAACACCAGCCCCGTAAGGTAGTGGTAGCCCGTCAATTCACCCAGGTCAAAATACAACTGCACCTCTGGAAAACGCTGAGTGAGCAAGGTGGCTATCGCCTGGAGTTCGTCCAGAGCCGCAAACACCTCCGCCGGCGCGCCTGTCAGCACTTGCCGGGCGCTGTCCAGAGCCTTGATGCCTCCGGCCATGCGCGGCAGTTGTAGAAACCACTGTGCCACCTGCTCCTCGGCAATGTTTGTTTCAACCCACTGCGCAATTTCGGTCAAGGCTTTGGCCTGCAACAACTCGAAGAACTCGGTCTCCTGCGTCTCACTCAGTCCTGCGGCGCGCGCCAGGGCCCGGTAGATGGCCACATGCCCTAGATCCAGGCATACCGACTCCACCTGAGCGTGCTGCATGGCGTCCAGCAACAGCGACATGACTTCGGCATCGGCGGTCATCTCTGCTTCACCAAAAAACTCAACGCCAATTTGCATCGGACTGCGAGTATCCAACGCGCTTTTCACTTGCGTATGCAATACTTGACCCGCATAACAAAGGCGGTTGACGCCGCGCCGGTTCAGGCTGTGAGCGTCTATTCGCGCAATCTGCGGCGTCATGTCGGCGTGTATGCCCATGCTGCGCCCGGACAGTTGATCCGTGACCTTGAAGGTCAGCAGGTCTATATCTTTGCCCAACCCAACCAGCAGCGAGTCGGTGAACTCCAGCATGGGCGGGATCACCAATTCGTAGCCCCAGCGCTCAAGTAGATCCAGCAGACAGCGGCGAAGTTGTTCTATTTGTCTGGCTTCCGGTGGCAGAATCTCTTCTATACCGTCCGGCAGCATCCAACGTTCAACAGGCGTTATAGTCATCAGGGGTATCTTGCGTGGTTATCAGCTTAAAAGGTATAGGAAGCCTGCGCCCAGCAGCATGCTGGTCAAACCCAATTGGCGCAGCTGGCGGTCGCTGGCTTCAGCCAGTTTAAGCACGGCCCCGCGCCAGCGGGACGGGAACAGAAACGGCAGCACTCCCTCCAAGACCAGCAAAAGACACATTGCTTTGAGAAATACTTCCGCCATAGCGTCGCTCAAGTGATGGAAAACGCGCGCTGCCATCAGTGGCTGCGGCAAGCGCAGGCCCTAATGCCCGGATTGCTTGCTGCACAGCGAGTCTGCGGCATAAAAAAACCGGGCTGGGCCCGGCGTGCAGCATTTTACCATGTTTTGTCCGCTTGAGAAGTTTTAGCCGGCCTCGCTCGTCGGCTGCCGGCTTGCATCTCAGTTTTCCACACTGCCTGAACTGTTGAGAAAGTAGCGGTAAAACTCGCTTTTTGGGTCCATGACAATCATATCTTCCCGACCGGCAAAGCTTGACCGGTAGGCGTTCAGGCTGCGCACAAAGGCGAAGAACTCCGGATTGGCGCCAAAAGCGCCGGCGTAGATGGCCGCAGCTTGAGCATCGCCCTCACCGCGAATACGTTCGGCTTCCCGGTAGGCATTTGCCTCAGTTACCACCACCGTGCGATCGGCTTCCGCACGAGTTATGTCCGCCTGCTCCCGCCCTACCGCTCTATGCTCGCGGGCCTCCCGCTCACGCTCGGCGCGCATGCGGTTGAACACCGGCTCACTTACCTCGGCCGGCAGATCAATTTTTTTCACCCTCACATCCACTACTTCCACACCCATGGATGCCTGGGTAAAGCTGTTCAACTGGTTGCGCAGGTCAATCATCAACTGATCGCGCTCCCCGCTCACCACCTCCTGCAGGGAGCGGCTGGCAAACTGGTTGCGCAGCCCTTCGTTGATACGCTGAGCCAAAAGCCGCTCAGCCCTATCCTGCTCGCCGTTGGTAGCCGTGTAATAACGCGACACATCAATGATGCGCCACTTGGCAAAAGAATCAACTTGCGCGCTTTTCTTTTCTACGGTCAAGAAGCGCTCGGCCCGCGCATCCAGCGTCAATACGCGGCGGTCAAAGCGGCGAACCACATCCACAAACGGGATCTTGAAGTGCAAGCCGGTATTGACATCGGGATTGACAACACGGCCCAGCCGCAGAAGTACAGCCCGCTCGATCTCGGTGATGATATAAACCGACTGGGAACCCACCACCAGTACCAGCAATAAAGCAAATGCGGAAACAAACACGCGCGCCTGCATCTAGCGACCCTCCCTACGACGTGTATTGGACGAATTTGCGGCCTCTTGCAAGACCTTCTCTGCTATGCGCGAAGCCAGCTCGTCCATGTCAGCCGCGCTGCGAGTGACGCTTCGCGTTGTGGGTGTACCCGTTCGCTCGCCTGATTCCATAATTTTGTCCAGGGGTAGATACAGCATGTTATTGCCGCCCTCTACATCAACCATGACTTTTGATACGTTGCCCAGAACCTGCTGCATGGTCTCCAGATAAAGGCGCTGGCGAGTAACCTCGGGGGCGCGAGCGTATTCGGTCAGCAGCAAGGTGAAGCGGTCTGACTCACCCAGCGCCCTGGCCACAACCTGCTCGCGGTAACCCATGGCTTCTTCCACCATGCGTTGCGCGCGGCCGCGGGCGCCGGGAATGACCTCATTGACGTAGGCCTGTGCTTCATTTTTGTAACGTTCTTCATCTTCCCTGGCGCGGATGACGTCATCGAACGCACTCTGCACCTGCTGCGGCGGATTGGTTTCTTCGATGTTGACCTTCTCGATTAAGATACCGGCCGTGTAGCTGGTCAGATAGTTTTGCAGACGCGCCTCCACTTCTGCCGCCACTCGGCTGCGGCCCTCGGTGAGCATGTCGTGCATCACTGTGGACCCGGATACATGCCGCAGCGCGCTGTTTGCCGCCTGATGCAGAGAATCCTCGGGGTTGCGGACGTTCAGAACAAAGTCTCGGGCGCTGTCGATGCTGTACTGCACAGAAACCCGCACATCAACGATGTTCAGGTCCTGGGTCAGCATCTGCTCTTTGGTGCTCCAGGTACGTACGCGGGTAACGTTAACCGTGAAGACCTTGTCCATTAGCGGGGGGTTCCAGCGCAGACCGGGGCCCCGGGTTTCCCGGTATTCACCTAAGCGCAAAACCACAGCGCGCTCCTGCTCGTTGACGATCCCGAAGCCATTGAATATGTAAAAACCGACAAGTGCCACTACCACCAGCACTATGACCAGCCACGATGCTTGGCCTCCGCCGCTGGCGCCACCTGTACTGCCAGGTGTGCCGCCGCCTTTGCCGGAGAGCTTGCCCCAAAAGCCTCGGAATATTTCATCGAGATCGGGTGGGCCCTCGCCCTTGCTGTTGCGCTTGCGATTATCACCCCAAGGATCTTTATTGTTGTTACCCGGTTCATTCCAGGCCATAGGGTGGCTTCCTTTTTCTTCTGTGGTGGGTCTCATCATAAGTTTGGGCATTTTAGAGTAAGTATCTGTGCAATGACACCACCGGCTGGATCAAGCAGGCGCGGCGACGATCGCTTTGAGCAAAACAGGCAATTGAGTGACTGCCAAGACTACACAATGGGCCCTTGGATTACGAAGACGAGCGGCAAACATTTTAAACGACTGAGACTAACAGAATGGGCATCGAAATGCCGAGGACTCGCTCAAATGTCGTAATCTTGCCAATGCTCAGCGTCAGTCCGCCAAGGCAGCGGGCAGGTGCCGCAGCACAGAACTCCTGTTGCAATGATTTTTTCTGTCACTTTTCGGCTCATGCCGTGACGGCTCAAACTGCGTCCACATTTTGGGCAGCGCAAGGCGATAAGCGTGAATTTAACCGGTGAAGATTGTGCACTTCCTGTGCTGCACCTCTTCGGGGCCGCCCCCGGCGGGCGCTCTACCCCGCTCCTGGCAGGGTGGCCCCTGCTGTAACTCGGTTGCGGGCAAATCGGGCGCACGCTGTCCCGTCACGTTCACCTGAACAAAACATCAGGCAGCATGCGGCTCCCAGTGAAGCTCCTCCTTGCTGACGGTCTCTGCTGCGAGGATGCGATTGAGGTCGGCCTCCGGCAAACGGATGTCCAACCGGCAACTGCCGTCCTCCAGATAATGCTCCTCAAGTACCGCGTGGGCCCGATGCAACCGCGCCCGCAGACTGCCCATATGGCTGGCAAGCTGAACACTACCATTGAAAACTTTTTCGCTCAAAAGTTCGGATGTCGCCTGACTTAACAGGTCCAGGCCGGTCTTGTTCTGAGCAGACATCCACACCGCAACCGGCTTGCCGATATCATTGCGGTCCAAGCGGGGGGGCATTTCCAGCAGGTCATTCTTGTTGTAAACAAACAACTGCGGAATGTGATCTGCGCCTATCTCGGCCAGCACCTTCTGCACCTCGTCTATCTGATGCAGCCTTTCCGCCGAGGCGGAGTCAATAACGTGCAACAACAGGTCAGCGCTAGCGGCTTCTTCCAAGGTTGCACGGAATGCTTCTACCAGACGGTGGGGCAACTGGCTGATAAATCCGACCGTGTCCGCAAGGATTGCACCGCCCACCCCGTCTAGCTCAATACGGCGCATGGTGGGGTCCAGGGTGGCAAACAGCTGGTTTTCGGCGTAGACACTGGAATTGGTCAGCGCATTGAAGAGCGTAGACTTGCCGGCGTTGGTGTAGCCCACCAGCGACACCGTCGGCATGTCCGCGCGCGCGCGGGCTCGCCGGCCCTGCGCTCGCTGGCGACGAACCTTTTCAAGGCGTTTCTCGATGGTTTTGATGCGGGCCCGCAACAGGCGACGGTCGGTTTCCAGCTGGGTCTCACCCGGCCCCCGCAGGCCGATACCGCCTTTTTGCCGCTCCAGGTGGGTCCAGCCGCGAATCAGGCGAGTGGACATGTGCTGCAGCTGAGCAAGCTCCACCTGAAGTTTGCCTTCGTGGGTGCGCGCCCGCTGGGCAAAAATATCCAAAATCAAACCTGTGCGGTCAAGCACCCGGCAAGCCAGCTCTTTTTCCAGATTGCGCTCTTGGCTGGGCGTCAGCACATGATTGAATATCACCAGTTCAGCGCCGTGTTCAGCCTGAAGCTGCTTCAGCTCTTCAAGTTTGCCGGTGCCGATGAAATACTTTGCGGTAGGAGTGGCGCGCGAGCCCGTAAGGGCGGCCACGGGATCGCCGCCTGCCGAGAGCACAAGCTCTTCGAATTCACGAAGGTCTTGGCTTGCGGCGGCCTGATTAAGCTCCAGATGAACCAGAATGGCCAGCTCACCCGTTTCGGGTCTGTCAAAGAACAAGAATTGCCTCTCAGCCTCCGATCTCGGTTTCTTCGGTTGCACCGGTTTCCGGGTTGAGCATAGGCACCCTGACCGGGCGCGACGGCACAACCGTGGATATGGCGTGTTTATAAACCATCTGACTCACAGTGTTCTTTAGCAAGACTACGAATTGATCGAAAGATTCAACCTGGCCCTGCAGCTTGATGCCGTTGACTAGATAGATCGATACGGGAATACGTTCTTTGCGCAAAACATTGAGGTAAGGGTCTTGTAAGCTATGCCCTTTTGACATGAATATTCTCCTTTGAAGACGGTTGATTGATTTACGCGTGCGAACATCGCATGGTCAGTTAGGCAGCTATGCCGGTCCCGCCAGTCGATCACCGCCCAAGAGCAGTAACTGGAGCGCAGAAGCATTATATGGCTCCTGCACGCACAATGTTCAAGGCCTGCCGTAAAATTTCATTGTTGTTGTATTCTACGCCACCGGAGCGCATCGTATCTATCCAGCGCAAATCGTGCCAACTGCGCAGCCATGTTAGTTGCCTTTTGGCCAACTGGCGTGTTGCCGACACACCGGCGTCGCGCATCTCAGTCTGGCTCAACTCACCCGCCAGAAACTGCCACACCTGGCGGTATCCGACTGCACGCATGGATGGCAGTTCCAAAGTCAGATCGGGCCGCTGAAAGAGGTGGTGCACCTCTTCAATAAAACCCAGCTTGAGCATCCTGTCAAACCGATCCGCTATGCGCTGGTGCAATACAGAGCGCTCTTTTGGTGCAAGGGCCATTTGCACGCAATCAAACCGCTGCGCAATTCCCTGACCTGGCACAGATTGCCAGTCGGTCATGCTTCTGCCTGATATACGAACTACCTCCAGTGCTCGACTGATGCGCTGGGAATGGTTGGGGTGCAAGCGTGCCGCCGCCACAGGGTCTACCTCTGCCAAACGAGCGTGCAGGGCGGGCCAGCCATCCCGGTTGGCCTCGGCCTCTATCTCTGCGCGCACCTGCGGATCGCTCTCCGGCATGGGCGACAGGCCCTCCAGCAGCGCTTTGAAATAGAGCATGGTTCCACCCACCAGCAAAGGTGTCCGGCCGCGGGCGACAACGGCGTCTATGGCCACGCTGGCATCCCGCACAAAGTCTGCCGCCGAATACGGCTCAGCAGGGTCGCGGATATCGATGAGATGGTGCGGATGTAGGGCGCGCTCGGCACGGCTGGGTTTGGCGGTGCCTATGTCCATGCTGCGGTACACCAGCGCCGAATCCACGCTGATGATCTCGCAGGACAGCGCTCCGGCAAGCGCCAGAGCCAAGTCCGTTTTACCCGATGCCGTGGGCCCCATCAGGGTGATGATCTGTGGTTTAGCGCCAGCAGACACTTTATTGCCCCCGCATGAACAGACCGTCAAGCTCCGCCAGGGTCATTTGACGCCAGGTGGGTCGTCCGTGGTTACACTGTCCGCTGCGCTCGGTGGCTTCCATGTCGCGCAGCAAAGCGTTCATTTCTTCCACAGAAAGGCGCCGGTTGGCGCGTACACTGCCGTGACAGGCCATGGTGCCCAGCACTTCATTGATGCTGTTCTGGATACGGGAGCTGGTGCCATGCTCTGTCAGATCTGCCAGTACATCTCTGACCAAACGGTCAATATCCGAGCGGTTGAGCACAACCGGCACTTGGCGCACCATCAACGACTCTGGCCCCACCCGCTCAATTGCAAATCCAAGCTGCTCGAACACCGAAGCGTGCTCACCGGCAAGGTCTGCCTCATTTTCGCTCACCGAAAGCGTCTGCGGCACCAGCAGCGGCTGAGACTGAATGCCGTTGACCGCGTACTGGGCTTTCATGCGCTCGTAGGTAATGCGCTCATGAGCTGCGTGCATGTCCACCAGAATCAGGCCCGCTGCGTTTTCCGCCAGGATATAAACCCCTTTAAGCTGCGCCAGGGCAAAACCCAAGGGCGGGGGGCCGGCAGAGTCCGCAGGGGGCAGTGCGGTGGCCGGTTGCGGGACGAAGGCCGCAGAGGGCCCCGCCCACGACGACTGAGGCCGCGACTCGGCGACAGCAAAAGGCCTTCCAGCCCCAGGCGCACCCTCCCCCCACGGTTGAGAAAGCTGCAGGGGCGATTGTTCCGGCGCGGGCGGGGATGCCTGAGGCGGCGACGCTGAAAGGTGATTCGCCGGCGGCGGGTTGCTGCTGGGCCTGACCTCCGCCAGGGCACGATGCAGGCTGCTGAACAAGAAGTCGTGCACCAGGCGACCGTCGCGAAAGCGCACTTCGTGCTTGGTGGGATGGACGTTGACATCCACCGCTGCCGGGTCCAACTGCAAATACAGTACGTAGGCCGGGTGCCTGCCGTGGTAAAGCACATCCTGATAGGCCTGGCGCACCGCATGGGTGACCAGCTTGTCCTTGATGGAGCGGCCGTTGACAAAAAAGTGCTGTAGATCCGCCTGGCTGCGGGAGAAGGTTGGCAGAGCCACCCAGCCCCACAGCCGCAGGCCTGCCCGCTCAAATTCGACGGTCAGCGAATGCTCGGCAAACGCCGGCCCACATACCATGGCCACCCGACGCTGGCGCTCGACCTCGCTGAATGCCGGGCGCCATGAGTGCACCACCCGGCCGTTGTTCTTGAGGCTGAAGCCTACCTCAAAGTGCGAAAGCGCCAGGCGTTTGACTGTATCTTCGATGCGGCCGTATTCGGTGTTTTCCGTGCGCAGAAATTTGCGCCGGGCGGGTGTGTTGAAAAACAGGTCGCGCACCTCGGTGGTGGTCCCTTGGGGATGCGCCGCAGGCGACAGCTCAGCCTGCATGTCGCGACCTTCTGCTCGCACAGACCAGGCACAGTCTTCGGCGCCGGTATTGCTGGTCAACTGCAGCCGAGCAACCGAGCTGATACTGGCCAGAGCCTCGCCGCGAAATCCCAGCGTGGCCACTGCTTCCAGATCGTCCAGCAACTGAATTTTGCTGGTTGCATGGCGGGAAAGCGCAAGGCAGAGGTCACTTTTATCAATACCGCTGCCATTGTCACGCACCCGCATCAGCTTGACGCCACCGCCCTCCACTTCAACATCCACCTGGGTGGCTCCGGCATCCAGGCTGTTTTCCAGCAGCTCCTTGATGACGGACGCCGGGCGCTCCACCACCTCTCCGGCGGCGATCTGGTTGGCCAGGCGAGGGCTTAACAACTGGATTCTGGGCATGGTTAGCTGGCTGGAATAATCAACTTTTGACCGACCTTGATGACGTCGGCGTGGGTAAGGCCGTTGTGCTGCAACAACTGTTGCAAACTGATTTTATGCCGCTTGGCTATGCCCGACAGTGTATCACCATTGGAAATGATGTATTCGTGCTTGCTGCCACTGCGGTTGGCCTTGTTCCACGCCAGTAGTGTTCCGGGAGGGGGCGCTTCGTTGAAATAGCCGTTGATACCCTTGAAAATGGAACTGGCCAGGTACTTGCGGTGAGTGTGGGTTCCCAGCTTCTGCGCTTCCTGCGGGTTGGATATGAAGCCAATTTCCACCAGAATGGAGGGTACATCCGGTGACTTCAGCACGGCAAAGCCCGCCTGTTCCACCTGTTGCTTGTGCAGCTTGGTGATCCTGCCTATTTCCCCCAGCACCCGGGTGCCAACATCAAGGCTGTTGCTCAAGGTTGCCGTCATCGACAGGTCCACCAGCACGCCCGCCAGAACATTGTCCACATCATTCAGACTGACCCCGCCAACCCCACCGATCAAGTCGGCCTCATTCTCTCGTTCCGCCAGAAACCGTGCGCTTTCACTGGTGGCGCCGCTGCGGGACAGGGCGTACACCGAGGCGCCACTGGCGCGCGGATTGGTGAAGGCGTCGGCATGCACAGAAATAAACAGGTCTGCACGCTGCGCCCGCGCCCGGTTGCGGCGCTCGCGCAGCGGAATATAGTAGTCGCCGGTGCGGACCAGAAAGGCGCTGTAACCCGGCTCCTGGTTCAGCAACTCCACCAACAGTTTGCTGACCGCCAGCACTACATCTTTTTCCCGGATCTGGCCGGGGCCTATGGCGCCGGGGTCTTCTCCGCCGTGGCCGGCATCCACGGCAATCAGCACGTTGCGGCGCTCTGGCAACAAGTCGTCGAGAATGGGCGCCGCGCGCTTGACCGGCCGGGACGGATCTATCAGGTCTACCACCAGACGGTCGGCTTTGTCGCCGTGGCGCGGCAGGAAAAAGCTGCGGGCCTCCGTTGCCTGGTGCAGATCCAGCACCACCCGCAAACCGTCGGGTTCGCGCCGTCCATAGCGGATGTCGGCGATAGGGGTATCCACCAGGGCCAGGGGCTTGACTCCTGGGTGGAGAGCGGTGCCCTTTATGTCAATGACAACGCGGTCGGGGTTCTCCAGCGTGAACAGCTTGTGCTCGGCAGGACTGTCCAGGTCAAATACGATACGGGTGCTATCCGGCGAACGCCACAAACGCACGCCATCAACCTGAGCGGCAGTGGCCCAGGCCGACCAGCCCACCACCAGCGTTGCCAAGATTAATCGGATCATCTCTACCCTATTCCTAGGTTGCATTCAGCTTGGCCAAAAGCGCCTGGCCACGGGCCGTGTCCGCCCGCAGGCAGGCTGCCCGCCCATTGGCCGCTACGCTGAGGGTCAGGTGAAGATCTGCGGGCGGCAGCACGCCTTCACCGCAGCTTGGCCACTCGATCAAACAGACGCTCTGCTCTGTAAAATAGTCGCGAATGCCCATGTATTCCAATTCTTCGGCGTCGGTCAGCCGATATAGATCAAAATGGTTTAACTTGAGGTTCCTCAAGTGGTATGGCTCTACCAGTGTATAAGTGGGACTCTTAACCGCGCCTGTATGACCCAGCGCACGCAACAGCCCCCTCACCAGCGTTGTCTTGCCTGCTCCAAGCGGGCCTTCCAGATAGATCACCACGCCGGCGATAAGTGCGCGAGCGACTGCGGCCCCCAGTTCTTCGGTGGCGTTCTCGTCGGCCAGGGCCCGCCCAAGCTCGGTCATTTTGCCAACAGCTCGCGTATGTGGGGGATCAGGTCGGTGGCCAACATGCCGCGAACTCCCGTTTCCCGTACCGCCAGGTCGGCGGCGTCCCCGTGCAGGCAAACAGCCAATTGCGCCGCCATGAACGGCGGCACCTTCTGCGCCAGCAACCCGCCGATCAAACCGGTGAGAATGTCGCCGGTGCCGCCGCGCGCAAGGCCTGCGTTGCCCACATTGGCAATGACCAGGCAGGCGCCGTCAAAAATCAGGGTGCCGGCTCCTTTCAATACGATGACGCCGCCAAATTGTTCATGTAAACGACGCACGGCAGAAATGCGGTCTTGCTCAATATCAGCGACCGAGCAGTCAAGCAGGCGCGCAGCCTCCCCCGGGTGCGGCGTCAGCACCCAGTTGGGCAGGGTCTTCGGCAGGCTCAAGCGACCATCCGCAAGCATGTTCAAGGCATCGGCATCGAATACCCGTGGCACATCAGCCTGCAGTGCATGCGCCAGCAACTGTTCCGACCACGGGGTGGTACCCAGCCCCGGTCCCACGGCAAGCGCGGTGGGCCGGTGCAGCATGGCGGCCAGCTCATGCCCGGTGCATACGCCGGCCACCATGATTTCTGGCCGCCGCACCAGGGCTGCGGTCACATGGGCGGGATCTGTCGCCAAGCCAAGCAACCCCACCCCAGTTACCGCTGCCGTTTCAGTTGCCATCAGGGCCGCGCCCCCGAAACCCGGCGCACCGCCGATTACCAGAAGGTAACCGAACAAACCCTTGTGCGCGTCAGCCGCCCGCTCTGGCAACTGGGCAAACAGCGCTTCCCGCTGCGGACATACGGCAATGGGGACCAGCTCCCGGTAAAGCTCGGCCGGCATCCCCAGGTCAGCGAAGCCCAGCTGGCCGGCGTGCCTGGGGCCCATGCCAGTCAGCAGCCCCGGCTTCAGGCCGACGAAGGTCACAGTGGCGGAGGCCCGCACACAGGTAGCCGCTGCCACTCCGGTGTCGCCATCCAGACCGGAGGGCAGGTCGAGTGACAGGACGCGCGCGCCCAGATCATTGATGAAGGCTATGGCGGAGGCATAGGGCTCCCTGGCACCGCCCTTTACCCCTGTGCCCAGCAGGGCGTCTACCACCACGCTGTCGGCGCTCAGCGCAGCCTGCGCCTCGGCCGTGGTGAAGCGTTGCACGCTTACCCCTTCCTGAACCGCATAGGCATAGGCGCGGGCGGCATCGCCGCTCAGAGTACCTGGCTCTGCAAGCCAGAACACCTGCACCCGGTGACGTTTTTGTGCCGCCAGGGCTGCCAGCACATAGCCGTCACCGCCGTTATTGCCGCCGCCGCAAAAGACCACCCAGGAACGCGCGCTGGGCCAAAGACTCAAAGCGTATTCAAAGGCCGCCCGCCCGGCGTTTTTCATCAACCGCAAGGTGGGGGTGCCGGCTTGTTCGGCCTTTTGATCCAGTGCTCGCGTCTGTTCGCACGAATAGATGTTTGTGGGTAAGCTGTAGGTCATGAATTTGCGCCGCAGGGTTTAAGAGTCGGATATTATACGGGCTGGCAACATGTTTTATCAGAGCACGCCGAATGGCTTCAGCTGAAGACTACAGAAAACTGGCCGAGCTTATTAAGATCTGGGCGCGCGAGCTGGGATTTCAACAGGCGGCCATTACCGACACCGACCTGAGTGACGAGCACACCCGGCTGCAGGAATGGCTCGCACGTGGTTATCACGGCAGCATGGCGTGGATGGCCGAAAATGTCGACATGCGCCAGGCACCCGAGCTGTTGCAGCCGGGCACGCTGCGCATCATCAGTGTGCGCATGGATTACCTGCCGGGCGACACCCAACAGATCAAGGTGCTGAAGGATTCCACCAAAGCCTATGTCTCGCGCTACGCCCTGGGCCGGGACTACCACAAGTTGATCCGCAAACGGCTTGCTCTGCTGGCAGGTAAAGTTGAGCAGGCCACGGCGGGCATGGCGGTCTCTCAGCGCCCATTTGTGGACAGCGCGCCAGTGATGGAGCGCGCCCTCGCCGCCAAGGCCGGTCTGGGCTGGGTGGGCAAGCATACCCTGGTATTGAATGAGACGGCCGGCAGCTGGTTCTTCCTGGCCGAGTTGTTCACCAGCCTGCCACTGCCGGTGGACAACCAGCCCGCCGCCAATCGCTGCGGTGATTGTACCGCCTGCCTCAAAGTATGCCCCACCGACGCCTTCCCCGCCCCCTACGTACTGGATGCACGCCGCTGCATTTCCTATCTGACCATCGAAAACAAAAACGCCATCCCGCTGGAGTTTCGCCAGGCGATGGGCAATCGGGTGTTTGGCTGTGACGATTGCCAGGCGATCTGCCCATGGAACAAGTTTGCCAAGCCTACCGCCGAAGATGACTTCAGGCCGCGCCACCAGCTTGACCACCGCGACCTGCTGGAGCTGTTTCGCTGGGACGAGGCCAGCTTCCTCAAGCATACCGAAGGCTCCGCCATCCGCCGCATAGGCTACCAGCGCTGGCTGCGCAATTTGGCGGTGGGGTTGGGCAATGCCCCGGCGGATGCGGCCATCATTGCGACGCTGGAGAGCAAACGTGCCGAGGTCAGCGAGCTGGTGCAGGAGCATATCGATTGGGCACTTGCCCAACAACGCGCACCCGAGCGCAGGCGCCGACGCAAACTCAGACGGGCCGCCGCCCCACCCAACACAAGCAAGGACGAAGGCGAAGAGCCGGATCCGCCCCATTAGCGCCAGCAGCCAGACGCCCGGGCAGGGTGTTACACTGCCAGGAAGTGCTCGCGGTAGTGCTTGAGCTCGGCGATTGAATCATAAATATCGTTCAATGCCAGATGGCTGCCTTGTTTGTCGATTCCCTTCAATATGTCGGGCTTCCAGCGCCTGGCCAGCTCTTTCAGCGTCGACACATCCAAATTGCGGTAGTGAAAAAAGGCCTCCAGCTGCGGCATACAACGCGCCATGAAACGCCTGTCCTGACAGATCGAGTTGCCGCACATGGGCGACTTGCCCGGTGCCACCCATTGCGCCAGAAACTGCAAGGTGGCCTGCTCTGCTTGTTCCGTGCTAATTTGGCTGTCGCGAACCCGTTGCGTGAGTCCAGACTGACCGTGCTGACGGGTATTCCACTCGTCCATTCCTGTGAGAACACTTTCCGTCTGATGGATGGCCAGTACCGGCCCTTCTGCCAGCGTGTTCAAATGCGCATCCGTGACAACGGTGGCTATCTCAATGATGACGTCGCTCTCTGGCAACAGGCCGGTCATCTCCAGATCTATCCAAATCAGATTTTGGTCTTTGGCGGTCATATTTTGCTCGTAATTGCGTAGAAATAATTCAGCAGCACAGGCTGCCCGCGTCCGTCTCACGAAGGTTACTATACCTGAGCGAACGCATATCAATTAACCCTAGTCCAGAATCATCAGGAGTCACAGTTTGATAAACCCCATTGCGGCAGCATCTCAAGGTTACACCCGTGGCTAAACGCAGGCTCACACAACAGCAAACCGCTCGTATTGCCAAGCGGCGCAGGCCTGCCGATCTGGGCCTCCACAAGGATGAAGAAAACGGCGGGCTTGGGGCAGAACACGAAGGGCTGGTTATCGGCAGGCTGGGCATACGCGTCGATGTGGAGGACTTGAGCTGCGGCGAGGTAGTGCGGTGCCATTTGCGCGCCAACCTGGGGGATATTGTTGCCGGAGACCGGGTCGTTTGGCGCAGCGCCGGCACCACCGGGGTGATTACCGCTGTCCTGCCGCGCCAGGCGGAGCTTCACAGACCCGACAGCTTTGGCAAGTTGAAGCTGGTGGCCGCCAACCTGACCAGAGCCTGCATCACATTTGCAGCAGAGCCGGCACCGCACCAAAACTTGATAGACCGGTATCTGGTGGTGGCGGAGCACCTGAAATTGCAGCCACTGCTGATCATCAATAAGTCGGACCTCCTTCAAGAGGGGCACCCATTGTGGGAATTGATCAATGTGTACCGGCAATTTGGGTACCCCGTCCGTACTGTTTCTGCACACAGCCGGCAGGGCCTGGAGGATTTGCAAGCTGAACTGGCAGAGGGCATCAGTCTTTTTGCCGGTCAATCGGGTGTGGGTAAATCGTCTATCATTCAGGCGCTCCTGCCGGAGGAGAGCCTGAAGATTGGTGGCCTTTCAGAGCAGGTGCGCAAGGGCCGACACACCACCACCCATGCCCGGTTGTACCATTTTGCCGGCGGCGGCGCCTGCATCGACTCACCCGGTATCCGCGAGTTTGGCCTTTGGCATTTGACGCCGGATCAGGTGGCCAATGGCTTTCTGGAGTTTCGCCCATTCATTGCCCAGTGCCGCTTCCGCAATTGCTCTCACGATCATGAGCCTGGGTGCGCGCTGCTGAAAGCCATTGAGCAGGGCCTGGTGAGTGAAAGCCGCTATCAGAGCTACCGGCAGATTGTCGCTCAGCTGGGCAGTGTTACCATGCAGTCCTGAGCCAACTATCTTATAAAAAGACCACGCCATGATTTCTTTCAAAGATGAACTTTTTGTTGCCTGCCAGCGCATTGCGCCGCATCACGCTATTTCCCGCTGCGCCGGATGGGTAGCGTCCAGCAAAACTCCGCTGGTTAAAAACGCATTCATCCGCTGGTTTTACAAAACCTATCAGCCGGACATGAGCGAAGCGGAGATAGAGGATCCATTCGCCTACACCAATTTCAATCAGTTCTTCACGCGGGCTTTGAAACCCGGTGCCCGCCCTTTGGAAGCTTCAGCAACAGCTATTGCCAGCCCTGCTGACGGGGTGCTCAGCCAGTTTGGGCCAATAGCAGGCGGACGCATAATTCAGGCGAAAGGTCAGACCTTCACGGTTGGGGAGCTATTGGGAGAGGAATCCTCCGGCCCCAGCGCCTACGACGACGGCCAGTTCGCCACCGTCTACCTGTCGCCTAAAGATTATCACCGCGTGCACATGCCCCTGGCCGGGCAGCTGAGTAAGATGACCCATATTCCTGGGCGGCTGTTCTCAGTCAACGCGGTCACCACGGAAGCGGTGCCGCGACTGTTCGCCCGCAATGAGCGCGTGGTCTGCCACTTCGACACCGAAGCGGGCCCCATGGCCGTCATTTTGGTCGGCGCGATGATTGTTGCCAGCATAGAGACCGTTTGGGCCGGTACGGTTGCGCCCGCGCGCACCGGCGTACGCCACACCAGTTACCTGAACACGCCACCAATCCAGTTGGACAAGGGCGCGGAGGTGGGTCGCTTTTTTCTGGGTTCTACTGTCGTGGTTCTGCTGCCAAACAGCAAGCTCAAGTGGTCGGCGCAGCTTGCGCCCGGCAGCTTTGTGCGTATGGGGCAGACTTTGGGGCAATTTGGCGAGGCCTAGGTCGTCGATGCAGTCGCTAAGCCGGACAAGTCGCGCCCGGCCCGGCGTCAGTTACCGCTGAAGATAGACGGCAGCTTGCTTCTACTCTTAAGAAACGAAAACAACGTTTTATTGGCGCTGCGCTGCATGTAGTGATCGCGTACGGCATTGATGTCCACATCAAAAGCCCCCGGCTCCAGATCCTGCACAATCTCGGTGAAATCGGCGTCTCTGGGGTGCACCTTGCCCGTATCAATCCTTGACTGTTTTTCTTTCTCATCCTCCGCCATGTCCAGCAGCACGGGTGATTCCAGGCGCCGTTTGTAGGCATCCATCACCACCAGAACCTTCGGCTTCAGGCGGCGCTTGAAGTTTTGTTCGACCACCACCGCCACTTCGCCGGTGTTGAGCTCTACCAGGGTGCCGGTGGGATAAAGGCCTATGGCGCGGATAAACTCTACGACCAGGTCGGACTGAAACTGCACATCGCGCAGCTCATAGAGTTTGGCTACGGCTTTGGAGGGCGACATTGGGTGCGACTGGCCGCGAGGGTTGGTCGTTTCGTCGTAGAAGGTGACTATGCCCGCGATCTTGCCCAGCAGCGGGATGCGGTCGCCACGCAGGTGGTCGGGAAACCCACTGCCATTAATGCGCTCGCAGTGGGTTTTCACAACCGAGGTGACTCTAGGCTTGATATCCGGCATTTTGCGCAGTATGTCCACGCCGTAATCAACAAATTTTTCGAAGGCTTTCCGCTCGGGTTCACTGAGCTGGGCTTTCTCCAGAATGTGGCGCGGCAGGCGAGTTTTGCCGATGTCTTTCAGCAGTATGCCCAATGCCAGCACATCCAGGTCGGTTTTGGACAGGCCGATATGACGACCAAACAAAATACCCCAAACGGCAGAGCGAACCGCGTGACTGTAGGTGTGCTCGTCTTTTTCACGCACGCGACTGAGCCAGGTGAAGGCATCGGGGCTGCGAAGGATGCTGTCAACCATCGCACCGGCGGCACGTTTGGTTTCCTGCAGGGGAATCTTGTGATGGCCGGCCTCCATCTGCGTCATCACATTGCTTACCGCGTGGTACACCTCGCGGTGCAGGCTGCGGGCGCGGCTGATCTCCTGGGTAACCGGCATGACAGAGGAGGTGTAGACGTCTCGCTTGACCCGAATGGGGCTGTTGTCACCGGCCTTGCTACCCAAAGATAAGCGCGACTCCTTGCGTTCGCCTTGACCGGACAGCTGCTTGAGTTTTTCGCGCAGTGGCCCGGCCCCCTTGATGACATCTATATAAACGTGGTGGCAGTGGGCCTTCAGCTCTTTGATCTCTTCGAGATCGCGAACGTAAAAACCCTGCAAAGGGAAAGGCGTTTGTGTCCAGGGTCTGTCCAGACCGGACACAAACATGCCTATGGTCACTTCATTGACATCTATTTTTAACTGTTTAACGCCCAAGGTCGTCCACCTCAACAATCCGCGAAGCACGGGCGTCAGTTAAACTCGGGCTGAGCCGCGTCGCAAAAGTATTATTCGGTTACCCTCTATGACCTGTACTGGGATAGTGTTGCAATTTCATGGAATCCCTTCCTGTCAGGCACTTCAGCCGTGATATTGTGCTGAATATTGGTGCACCGCTTCAATAAATGCACCGGCATGGCTCGGGTCTACCTCCGGGGTGATACCGTGCCCCAGGTTGAAGATATGCCCGCTGCCCGGCCCGAAACTCGCCAGAATACGCTGCACTTCCTCACGAATGCGGCTGGGTTCTGCATACAGCACAGTAGGGTCCATGTTGCCCTGCAGTGCTACCTGCCCCCCTACCCGCCGCCGTGCATCACCGATAGCCACTGTCCAGTCCAACCCCAGGCAGTCGGCTCCGGTGGCTGCCATCGCCTCAAGCCACCCACCGCCTCCCTTGGTGAAGAGTATCACCGGCACCTTGCGTCCTTCATGCTCGCGCAGCAAACCGTTGACTATCCGCTGCATAGGCTGCAAGGAAAATTCCAAGTAGGCATCGTGAGACAGGGCGCCGCCCCAGGTGTCAAAAATTTGCACCGCCTGCGCACCGGCGCGGATCTGCGCGTTGAGATAATCTATGACCGAGTCAACCAGCTTGTCGAGCAACAGGTGCATGAGCTGCGGCTGGTTGTAAGCCATTGCCTTGGCCTTGCGGAAATCTTTGCTGGAGCCGCCCTCAATCATATAAGTGGCGAGCGTCCAGGGGCTGCCGGAAAAGCCGATCAAGGGCACTCGACCGTTCAGCGCACGGCGAATGGTAGTGACTGCGTCCAAAACGTAGGGCAGATCCTGCTCGGTGCGCACAACGGGCAATGCCTCAACGTCGGCTGCGGTTTCCACCTTTTTGCGAAAACGCGGCCCTTCGCCCTGCTCAAAATACAGGCCCAACCCCATTGCATCGGGAATGGTGAGGATATCGGAAAACAAAATGGACGCGTCCAGGCCCGGATAGCGGTCCAGCGGCTGCAGAGTCACTTCGCACGCCAGCTCGGCATTCTTGCACAACGCCATGAAATCACCGGCTCTGGCTCTGGAGGCACGGTACTCTGGCAGGTACCGCCCTGCCTGTCGCATCATCCATACCGGTGTTACATCAACGGGCTCTTTGGCCAGTGCACGCAGAAAGCGGTCGTTCTTTAGTTCGGCCATGGATCCCCAACCTTTTTTTGGATTGTTCAAGTGTAGGCAATTAATCTACAAGTTGGCACTTAAATCAAGATTTTCGGCCAGTTTTCCGGGCGACTGGATCACACATTCAGATAATCCAGTATGCCCTCTGCCGCCTGACGCCCTTCCCATACAGCCGTCACTACCAGGTCCGAGCCGCGCACCATGTCGCCGCCGGCAAAGATCTTCGGGTTGGTCGTCTGGAATTTGAACGTTTGTTCTTCCGGTGCGATGACCGCGCCCCAGGAATTGATTTCTACCTTGCAGTCTGCAAACCAGGGCTGCGGGTTGGGGCGAAAGCCAAAGGCAATCAGCACAACATCGGCAGGCAGAATTTCCTCGCTGCCGGGAATAGGCTCCGGACGGCGACGACCGTTGTTGTCGGGTTCGCCCAGTTGGGTGGTAACCATTTTCACACCCTCCACCTTGCCTTCACCGACTATGGCAATGGGCTGGCGGTTGAACAGAAAATTGACCCCCTCTTCCCGCGCGTTGGCCACTTCCCGGCGCGAGCCCGGCATATTGTCTTCGTCGCGGCGATAGGCGCAGGTAACGCTCGCGGCAGCCTGACGAATGGAGGTGCGATTGCAGTCCATGGCCGTGTCTCCACCGCCCAGTACCACCACACGCTTACCCTTGACGCTGATGAAATCCGCCGGGCTTTGCTCATAGCCCAGGTTGCGATTGACGTTGGAGATCAAAAACGGCAGCGCGTCGTGCACACCCGGCAAGTCCTCTCCGGGGAATCCACCCTTCATATAGGTGTAGGTGCCCATACCCATGAAAACTGCATCATATTCTTGCAGCAGCTCGTCCATGCTGATGTCCTTGCCCACTTCCACATTCAGGCGGAACTCCACCCCCATACCCTCAAACGTCTTGCGCCGCCGCGTCATGACGGATTTCTCAAGCTTGAATTCCGGGATCCCAAAGGTGACCAGACCGCCAATCTCCGGATAGCGGTCAAACACCACCGGCTTCACACCGTTGCGGATAAGGATGTCCGCACAGCCCAGCCCGGCGGGGCCGGCACCGATAATGGCAACTTTTTTGTCGGTCCAGACCACCTTGGACATATCCGGCTTCCAGCCCATGGCGAAGGCCGTCTCGGCAATATACTTTTCAACATTGCCGATGGTGATGGCGCCGAAACCATCATTGAGGGTACAGGCACCCTCGCACAAACGGTCCTGCGGACAAACCCGGCCGCAGACTTCCGGCAGCGTATTGGTCTCATGGGCCAGATCGGCGGCAGCCAGGATATTGCCTTCGCTGATCAGCTTCAGCCAGTCGGGGATATAGTTGTGAACCGGACATTTCCACTCGCAATAGGGGTTGCCGCAGCCCAGGCAGCGGTGGCTTTGACTTTCTACCCGCTCTGCATTGAAGGGCTCGTAAATCTCAACGAACTGCGTCTTGCGCGTTTCGATGTCTTTTTTATCCGGGTCCTGGCGGCCGACGTCCAGAAACTGGAAGTCGTTTTTCAATCGCTGTGACATAGTCCTATCTCAGTTGATTCTGCACTAGAGGGCTCAGGTTTCAACCCGTTCTTTTGCGTACCTATTCGCCGCGACGCTTGAAGTTGGCCAGCAGACTGTCGATATTGGCCGCTTTGGGTTTGACCAGCCAGAAGCGGTTGACGTATCGGTCAAAATTATCCAGCAGTGTCTGGCCCCAGGCGCTTTCCGTTTCCTCGACAAACTCCTTGATGACCCCGCGCAGATGACTGCGATGCGCTTCCAGGCTCTCGGTGTTGACGCGGGTGATATCCACCAGCTCGTGGTTGTAACGGTCGACGAAGCGATTGTTGAGATCCAGCACGTAGGCAAAACCGCCGGTCATGCCTGCACCAAAGTTGGCGCCGGTCTCACCCAGCACAGTGACCACGCCGCCGGTCATGTATTCGCAGCAGTGATCCCCCGCACCTTCCACCACCACGTGGGCGCCGGAGTTGCGCACGCCGCAGCGCTCGCCCGCCTGCCCGGCGGCAAACAACTTGCCACCGGTAGCACCGTACAGGCAGGTATTGCCAATGATGGCTGTCTCATTGCTGGCAAAGCCGGATGCGCGTGGCGGACGGATGACAATTTTGCCGCCGGCCATGCCTTTACCCACATAGTCATTGGCATCGCCTTCCAGGTACAGCTCCAGGCCACCGGCATTCCAGACACCAAAGCTCTGGCCGGCAATGCCGGTGAAGTTGAGTCTGAGGGGCGCATCAGCCATACCTTCATTGCCGTAGCGCTTGGCAATCTCACCGCTGACGCGAGCACCAATGGAGCGGTCGCAGTTGGTCATGGCAAAGTCGAAGCTGCCGCCACTCTTGGCTTCGATGGCGGGCAGTACGGTCTGAACGATCCGCTCGGCCAGCAACCCCTTGTCAAACGGCAGGTTGCGGGTGACTTGGCAGAATTGCGGTTTACTCTTCAACAGGTCGTCGGTGTAGAGGATAGGCGCCAGATCCAGCTTGGCCTGGCGGGCGCTGTCGCCCTCTATCACTTCCAGCAGGTCGACGCGGCCAATCAGCTCCTTCAAGCTGCGTACGCCCAGCACCGCCAGCCATTCGCGGGTTTCCTGGGCGACAAACTGGAAGAAGTTTTTAACCATGTCCACCGTGCCGATGTAGTGGTGACGGCGAAGTTTTTCCTGTTGCGAGGCAACCCCGGTCGCGCAGTTGTTCAGGTGGCAGATGCGCAGGTATTTGCAGCCCAGGGCGACCATCGGCGCGGTACCAAAGCCAAAGCTTTCAGCGCCGAGAATTGCCGCCTTCACCACATCCAGACCGGTTTTCAAGCCGCCATCCGTCTGCAACCGCACCTTGCCGCGCAGATCGTTGACGCAGAGCGTCTGGTGGGTTTCCGACAGCCCCAGTTCCCAGGGTGAGCCTGCGTAGCGAATGGACGTCAGCGGACTGGCCGCCGTACCGCCGTCGTAGCCGGAAATGGTGATCAAATCCGCGTACGCCTTGGCCACACCGGCGGCAATGGTACCGACGCCCGGGCGCGATACCAGTTTGACCGACACCAGCGCATCCGGGTTGACCTGTTTGAGGTCAAAAATCAACTGCGCCAGATCCTCAATGGAGTAGATATCATGGTGCGGCGGCGGCGAGATCAGCGTCACGCCCGGTACGGAATAACGCAGGCGCGCGATCAGCTCGTTGACCTTGCTGCCGGGCAGCTGGCCGCCCTCCCCGGGCTTGGCGCCCTGAGCCACCTTGATCTGCAGTACTTCTGCGTTTACCAGATAGGCCGGTGTCACACCGAAACGTCCGGAGGCCACCTGCTTGATCTTGGACATTTTTTTGGTGCCGTAGCGCGCGGGGTCTTCGCCGCCTTCGCCGCTGTTGGAGCGACCGCCAAGGCTGTTCATGGCTTCAGCCAGCGCCTCATGGGCTTCCGGAGACAGTGCCCCCAAGGACATGCCGGCCGAGTCAAACGCCTTGTAGAGATTTTCCACCGGCTCCACATCCGCCAGGGGTATTGGCTGCAGACCGCTGCGAATTTTCATCAGGTCGCGCAGGGTGGCCACCGGGCGCTCGTTGACCAGCGCCGCATAGTCCCGCCAGGCGCCGTAGTCACCGTTTTGCACAGCGGCGTGCAGGGCGGTGACCACATCGGGGTTGTAGGCGTGGTATTCCTGGCCGTGCACATACTTCAGCACGCCACCGTGCTGGATGGGCTTGCGCGCGGTGAAGGCGTAGCCGGCCAGCAACTGCTGGTCTTCTTCAAGATCCGCAAAGCCCGCGCCCTGTATGCGGCTGGGAGTCCCGGGGAAACACAGGCCAATGACGTCTTCATCCAGCCCAATGGCTTCAAACAACTGAGCACCTCGGTAGGAGGCGATGGTGGAGATGCCCATTTTGGAAAGGATTTTCAGCAAGCCCTTCTCTATGCCCTTGCTGTAGTTCTTGTAGGCTTTGTCGATGTCCAGCAGCAGATCGCCGGACTCCACCAGCCGGTTGACCACGTAGTAACTAAGGTAAGGGTAAACCGCAGTGGCACCAAAACCGATGAGGGTGGCAAGGTGATGTGAATCCCGCGCCGTGGCCGTCTCCACAATGATATTTGCGTCGCAGCGCAGGCCTTCTACCGTGAGCCGGTGATGCACCGCGCCGGTGGCAAGCAGGGCATGAATGGGCAAGCTTCCGGGCTTAAGATCGGTATCGCTGAGCACGATCAGTACCTGACCCGCACGCACGCCGGCCATTACCCGCTGCAGTAAATCTTCAATAGCCTGCCGCAGGTTCATGGTTTGCGGGTCGTACTGCAGGCTGTAGTGCCCCTGCGCGTACCTTTGCTGGTCAACGTTCATCAGCGCCCGGTACTTGGCCGGCGACAGGATAGGGCTGGTAAGAATTACGCGGTCGGCGTGCTCTGCGGTTTCGTCAAACACTGAGAGTTCGCGTCCCAGGCAGGTCTCCAAAGACATGACGATCGCTTCCCGCAGCGGGTCGATCGGCGGGTTGGTGACCTGGGCGAACTGCTGACGGAAGTAGTCGTACAAAGGCCTCTGTTTGCGCGAGAGCACAGCCATGGGGGTGTCGTCACCCATGGAGCCCACGGCTTCCTGGCCAAACTCCGCCAGTGGCCGCACGATTTCGTTGCACTCTTCGTAGGTGACCTGGTACATCTTCATGTAGGTCTTGACGTCTTCAGTGGACAAGCCGCTTTCGGCAACGTCCATGGCCAGGCTGGACTCAATCCGCACCGCGCGTTGACTGAGCCACTGCCCGTACGGCTGGCCCACCTTCAACTGGGCGTCGATGTCTGCCGTGTGCAGCAGCTTGCCGGTCCGGGTATCCACAGAGAGTATCTGGCCGGGGCCCAGGCGCCCCTTGGCCACCACATCTTCCGGTGCGTAATTGTAGACGCCCACTTCGGAGGCGACGGTAATGATGTCATCCTTGGTGATCACCCAGCGCGACGGGCGCAGGCCGTTGCGGTCCAGGGTGCACACGGCATAACGGCCGTCGGTTATGGCCAGTCCTGCCGGGCCGTCCCAGGGCTCCACGTGCATGGAGTTGTATTCATAAAACGCGCGCAGCTGGTCGTCCATGGTTTCGACGTTTTGCCAGGCGGGTGGCACCAGCATGCGGATGGCGCGATACAGATCCATGCCGCCAATCAGCAGCAGCTCCAGCATGTTGTCCAGGCTGGAGGAGTCGGAGCCGGTACGGTTGACCAGCGGAGCAATGTCCTCAAGGTTGGGCAACAGGTCCGACTGAAACTTGCTGGTGCGGGCAACAGACCAGTTGCGATTGCCGGTAATGGTGTTGATCTCGCCGTTGTGAGCCAGCAAGCGGAAGGGCTGTGCCAGAGGCCAACGCGGCATGGTATTGGTAGAGAACCGCTGATGAAATACACAGATGGCAGTTTCCAGGCGAGGGTCCGCCAGGTCCTGATAGAACCGGGGCAAGTCCACCGGCATCATCAATCCCTTATAAACCACCACCGTAGAGGAAAGGCTGGCGATATAGCAGTCTTTGTGTGCCGACAGACGCTTTTCTGCCCTGCGGCGGGCAATGAACAAACGGGCGTCCAGCGTCGCGTTCGTAGCCTCGGTGGAGTTCACATAAACGTGGAACATGTCCGGCACGCTGGCCTTGGCAATGGGGCCAAGACAGCCGTCATCTGTCAGCAACTGGCGCCAGGCAATATCGGTCAGGCCCTGGCCGGCCAGTTCCTCGGTCAGAATCTGCTTGATATCAGTTTGATCACCCTCATTGCGGGGCATCATGATGGCGCCTACGCCGTAGGCTTCCGTCAACTCAAAGCTCAGTTGCTCACGGGCCACCTGGCGCAAAAAACTGTCGGGCTTTTGAATCAGCAGGCCGCAACCGTCGCCCGTTCTGCCGTCGGCATTGATGCCGCCGCGGTGGGTCATGCAGGTTAACGACTGGATGCCGGTCTGCAACAGCTTGTGGCTGGGCTGTCCCTTCAAATGGGCGATAAGACCAAAACCGCAGTTGTCTTTGAACTCGTCTAACCGGTAGAGACCCGTACTCATAGGCAGATTCACTTTGATATCAGTTAAAAACAGAAGGCACCCGCGCAAGACGGCACACTTATTGCATGCCGGGTGCAAGCAGACGCTGGAAGCATGCCGAGCGATCAGGGGCCTGTAACCGTGGAGCCCCCGCAAATGTGGAGCAAAGCCGGCGTCTTTCCTCGCGCCCTTAGGCCAGAACTGCCGCTCGAGAACCGTTCAGAGGTTACCCAGACAAAAAAGCCCCTGAGAGAGGGGCTTGCCTAATAAATGGGCGCTGCATGTTACCTGCTCTCAAAACGCTTGGCAAGCACGCCACAACCGTCCATTTGCTGGGAATTAACCTGTTAATGGTGGTGAAAAGCCTCAATCCTCCAAGAGTTGGCGGATCTCTGACTGTATAGCCGACACCCGCTTTGGCCAGGGACCGCCTGTTTTTTGCGCAGCCGGCAGATTTGTCACTGCGGCTCGAGCAGAATCGGTGTCGGCATAGAACCCTTCCACCAGAAAATACAACAGCTTGCCGTCACGCTCCGCCCGGTGAATCAACAGATTCTGTCGGTTGGGCTGCACCGCGTGAAACTCGACCAGAGTGGAAAGAGACCCGGTCGCCATCAGTTGCAGTACGTAGCCCTGACCGGCAAGCCTGAGCAGTTGTTGCTCGCTGGCACGCAGAAGCGCCTGCTCATTGACCACCTCAGCGCTACCGCCCGTCCGGGTCGCGTCGGAAACCGACCGCACTGGCTCGCCGGGCATTGCCTGCCCCCCCGGCGACGCCGGAGTGGCTTGCGTACCCTGGCTGCGGGCGGCCTCCAGATCCTGCGCCAATTGATATGCGGCACCCTCCTCCGCGGACGCTCTGGACGCCGCTGCCGCCAAAGGCCGAGCATCGGGCTCATCCTCTATAGAGGGGCGGTCCGTCTGCGCCGGCTCCGACTCTATGGCTGGCCGCTGTTCTCGGCCGTATGGGGACTGCGGCTGTGGCGCATGGGGTTGGCTCTCGCGGGATTGGGGGCGCGCCTCACTGTCACGATCGTTCAACTGTATCGGAATTGGGTGGCGCCCCTCGTTGAGCAGCGGTGTCTTGCGTTCTCCGCTGGCCTCAAAATCAGACGGCGAGCCGTCATTGCGCACCAATATTGCCCAGCCCAGCACACAAACCAGCAACACCAACGCAGCAATGTGCAGAAAAGGCAGCGAACGCCGGGGCTTTTTCTCGGTTGCTGCGGCAGGTTGCACCACACACCGGGGTAACAGTGCAAGAGCCCTGCCAGGCAAGCCGTCAGAGTCTGCCCAGACGTCGCGCACGGTCTCGTCGTCCAGGCGCACGGTTTTATTTTCCATATTGGCCGCCCTGGCCAGAAGAGACCGGACGTCCCCCGGAGCAAACGCCGGCAGGTGCACATCATGCACGGCAACATCCAGCAACTGCAGCTCATCAATGCGCTCCGCCAACCCCGGCTCGGCCAGCAGCAAAAAATGCAAGCCAAAACCCGCGTCGTCACCGCCTTGCAGGACACTCACCAGAGCCGCCAACTCTGACGCCTGCAGGTGGTCGGCGTCATCAAAGGCCAATATGGCGCGGCGCTCGCTGGCCGCCAGGCTCTGGGTAAAGCTGCGCAGTGCTACAATAAGCTCCCCCAGGCCGGCGTGGCTGCTTGGCCTCAACCCCAGTTGAGTGAGCACCGCGTGGAACAACACTTCCGGCGGCTGCCCCTCGACAACCCGAACCTGGAAGAAGTCGACATCGGCAGCAGAATCCCGCAGCAGGCGCAGGAAGGTGCTTTTGCCGGCTCCGGTTGCACCGCAGATGACTTGTACGCTGCTGCCAAATTGCGCCAGATGCAGGATCTGCTCACTGAGCATTCGCCACGCTGGCGTTACCAGATACACCGGCTTCAGATTCTCAGCCTGCGGGTTACCCTCGGAGCTTGCGCCTGCGTTGCTCATCGTCGAACTCCAATACTGACACTGAAACTTGAAATCATAGGCTGCGCCGCAACTGAGCCCGCAGTTTGGTGGGGTCAAAGTCGCTGGTCACTACCGCCCGCCCGCAGGCCTCAAGCAATACCAGGCGGATGTTGCCGTCCAGTACTTTTTTATCCACTTTCATATGCCGCTCAAAGGCGTCTGCAGACATGGCCGCCGGCGCTTCGATCGGCAGTTGGGCTTGCTGTAACAACCGCCGCGCGCGCTGCAGCGTGCAGTCATCCAACCACCCGAGGGCCGCTGACAGCTCACAAGCCATCGCCATACCGGCCGCTACCGCTTCACCGTGCAGCCAGTTGCCGTAGCCCATTTCAGTTTCTATGGCGTGACCATAGGTGTGGCCAAAATTGAGTATGGCGCGCCGGCCGCCCTCTTTTTCGTCTTCCGCGACCACACAGGCTTTGATCTGGCATGAACGGGCAATAGCGTACTGCAGGCAAGCCGTGTCACGCGACATCAGCAACTGAATATTTTGCTCCAGCCAATCAAAAAATTGGGCGTCGGCGATCAAGCCGTATTTGATGATTTCAGCCATGCCGGCGGAAAATTCCCGCTCGGGCAGAGTCCGCAGGGTGTCGGTGTCAATCAATACCGCCTGGGGCTGATAAAACGCGCCAATCATGTTTTTGCCAAGCGGATGGTTGACCCCGGTTTTGCCGCCAACGGATGAATCCACCTGCGACAGCAAGGTGGTGGGCATCTGCACAAATGGAACCCCGCGCTGGTAGCAGGCAGCGGCAAAACCGGCCATATCACCAATCACCCCCCCACCCAGGGCAACCACTGTGGCCCGGCGGTTGAAACCCAACTCCAGCAAACGGTCAAAAATCAGGGCGAGACAGTCCAGGGTTTTGAATTGCTCGCCGTCCGGCAGAATGCAGGACTCCACCGCAGCCCCCGGACGCGCGCCGCGCAGCATCGCTTCCGCAGCCGGCAGGTACAAGGGCGCCACCGTTTTATTGGAGACCACAAGAATTTGATCCGCTGCGAGGTGAGGGGCCAGCAGCCCAGGATTGCCGAGCAGCCCGGTGCCTATAAAGATGGGGTAGCTGCGCTCGCCCAAATGCACGGTTAAGGTTTGAAGTTGCATAAATTCGCCCAAGGATATCCATAGCCGGACGCAGATTATGCCATTCACGTGGGCAAAACAAGTTGGAGCAGCCGAAGGCGAGACAGGACCTGGCTCGGTCAGGGCCCCCCTGGACTGGGGCGGGAGGTGTTGATTGTGTAGGTGGCAGCAAGTGCGCCGGTCAGTGCCGGCGCCAGGGGGAAAGCGTCAGCCCGCCGTGGCAGGCCTCAATCCGTCCGCTCGCACATGGATTGTGCTATCTGTTGCGCAACCCATTTGCTGGAGCGGCCATCCGTATTCAGCACCACGTGGCTGATTTTGCGGTAGATAGGATCGCGGGTATTGAAGATGTGCTCTATTTGGCTGCGGGGGTCGGCCACCTGTAATAAGGGCCGTTTTTTGTCTTTGCTGGTGCGAGCAAACAGCTGGTCAATAGACGCGGTAAGGTAGAAGACCCGGCCTAGCTGCTCTAACAATGGGTGATTCTCCGGGCGAACCACGATACCGCCACCGGTGGCAATCACATGCCTGTCTACGCCCAGCAGGCTCTCCAGCATCTGACTTTCCCTGCGCCGAAAACCGTCTTCGCCCTCCACATCAAAAATCCAGGGGATGTCTGCGCCGCTGCGAGCCACAATCAGGTGGTCGGTATCCACAAAATTGTAGCCAAGACGAGAGGCAACCATCTTGCCGACGGTGGACTTGCCGGCCCCCATGGGGCCGACCAGTACGATGTTATTCGGCACGTTTACTCATTGACTCCGGTGGACATGATGCGTGGAGTAATGAAGATCAACAGCTCGCGCTTGACCTCGCTGCTGGTGTCGCGGCGGAACAAGCGACCCAACACCGGTATATCACCCAGCAACGGTACCTTGGATTGCGCCGTCAGCAAGTTGTTGGTAAAGATACCGCCCAGCACTACCGTTTGGCCGTCCGGCACCAGGACCTGCGTCTCCAGGCGAGTAACCTCAATGGTCGGACCGGCTGCGGTCAGTTCGCCCTGAGAGTCCTGGTTGATGATCAGATCCATGATGATTTTGTCATCCGGCGTAATCTGCGGGGTCACATCCAGTTTCAACAGCGCGCGTTTGAAAGAGATACTGGCAGCCACCCCGCCGCCCGCACCGCCGGCACCGGTGGCAGCTGTAGCGTCGCGATAGGGAATCTCCGTACCGGATTCAATGCTCGCCTGCTGTTTATCACCGGTGATCACCTTGGGCTGACTGACAATTTCAGCGTAGCCGGAGTCTTCCAGTGCAGACAGTTCAAGCCCCAGGAACACGCCGTCGCGAATCAGGTTCCAGGCAAAGCGCGAAGCGGTCTCACCGGTAACCGCCAAATCGTAGAACGGGCGCGTGGTCACCGTGGCACTGGTGGCGGTAGCCACGCCGGTGGCCGGGTTCACGGAAACGGTGTTGGGGTTGAGCAGATCGCCGGTCAGGACGTTCGCGGTGCGGTTGCCGTTGGCGTAGTTGATCAGCCCGTTGCCCAATGAGGCGCCCAGCTCCTTTCTGAAGTTGGTGTTGGCAATCACAATGCGCGCTTCAATCATGACCTGGCGAATAGGAATATCAACCTGGTCGATGATGCGCCGGAACTCGGCGATTTTTTCTTCGGTGTCGGTCAGGATGATGGAGTTGGTGCGGTCATCCACAATAGCCCGGCCGCGCTCGGACAGAATACTGCCACTGCCGCTGCCTTGCCTCTCCTGACCGGGTCGGGTTCCCGAGGTCTGTGCAGCGCCGCCGCTCTGACGCCCGGCGGATTCCCCGCTTCGCGGGATGAACAGCTCAAACAGCTCGCGGGCATTGGCATAACGTACACGAATGTACTCTGTACGCAGTGGTGCAAGCTCTTCCAATTGACGCTTGGTGGCCAATTCCTGACGCTCGCGCTCGGCAATCTCTGCCGCCGGAGCCACCATCAACACGTTGCCCATCTGCCGCTTGTCCAGTCCTCGGGTGCGCAGCACGATGTCCAGCGCCTGGTCCCAGGGCACATTATCAAGGCGCAGAGTGATGCTACCGGATACCGTGTCACTGGCCACCAGGTTCAAACCTGTTACGTCGGCAATCAACTGCAGAACGCTGCGGACTTCAATGCTCTGGAAGTTCAGGGAGAGCCTCTCGCCCTTGTACATGAACCGCTCGCGCTGCTCGGCCAGCTCGGCGCGGGACAACGGCTTCACGCTGATCACATACTGATTGTCGGCTTGATACGCCAGATAGTCGTATTCCCCGGTAGCATTGATGCGAATCGCCGTTCGCACCTGGTTGGCGCTGGCAGATACCATCTGCACCGGCGTGGCAAAATCGGTGACATCCAGCTTACGGTTCAGCTCACCGGGCAGCTCGGTCTGCATAAAGCTGACTTCGATACCGCCGGCCACTTCTTCGATGTCTACGCCTATATTGGCGTTGCTCAGTTGAATGATGACCCGACCTTCCCCGTCTTCACCGCGACGAAAATCAATGTCACGGATGACCGAGCGGGAGCTGTCGAAGCGATTATCCTGCTGGGCGGGAGTATTGCCCACCCGCGGGGCGCTGCTGACCTGCTGCGCACCGCGCGCACCCTGTGCACCCAACTCCACCACAAAGGTGTCGTCCTGTGTGCGGGTGGTATAGGTGGAAAGGGTACTCATATTGACGATCAGCCGCGTGCGACCGCCGCCGGATACCACCACGGCGCCATTGACGTTACCCACATCAATAGGAAAATTGCGTTGTTGGAGCTTGTTTTCCACATCGGGAAAGTCCAAGACGATCCTGGCCGGCTGATCGATGGTATAACCGTCAGGATCACCTGGCAGCTCGTCAAATTGCAGCCTCAGCTCAACCCGCTCTCCTGGCAGTTCGACAAACTGAATATCTTGCAATTGTGCGGACCAGGCCGAAACCGGCAGCAAGCATGCACATACAAGGATCCCAGCGACTTTTTTATAATCTGTTAACATGCCAGTTATTCCTTCTCAGATAATTTCAGGGTCCGCGGGCGTTGCAGCCAGCCGCCCAAACCGTCGGACACTATTTCTACAAGGTCCACCTGGATAGGCGAGATGGCCACAATTTGGCCGTGATCCCTGCCCAGAAAGTTGCCAACCCTGACCCGGTTGATACCGCCATTGGCGTCGCGAATCAGAGCCCAGAACACACCGCCCAGCTCCACGGTGCCCACCATGCGCAGCGCATCTATGCGAAAAGACTCAAGGTATTCCTTCTCGCGCCGGGTGTCCGGCCTGACGTTGGGGTCGCTGCCCTGCACCACTTCCCGCACAACCACCGGCGGGTCAAAAGGGCTGCGGCGGGCGGTAACGTTGTAAACGTAGGCATCATAAGTGCGCAAAGGCGGCAGGGGCTCAACCGCGCCACTGGGCCTGTTCTTAACCGATACCACATAATCTTTCAGATCTTCGTGGTCGGAATTGGAAGAACAGCCTGCAACCGCCATCATTGCGCCCAAACCCAACAGCATTGGCAAACGGGCTACTTGTTGAAATAATATTCCACGCATCGAGGCTTATTCCTGCTCTTTGTACCGGTAAGTTTTCGCCTGAATGGTCATGTTAAGGTTGTTCGAACCTCTTTCCTTGACGATGTTGAAATCGTGCAAGGTGACGATCCGCGGCATACCGGCTACACCGCTAACGAAAGCCCCAAACTCGTGATAACCCCCTGTCACCCGAACTTCGATGGGCAGTTCAACATAAAACTCGGACGGGCGCTCGGGCTGCAAGGTAATGCTGTTGATGATCAAACGGCTGCTCACGCCCTTCTCGTCGATATCTTCCAGCAGCCCCGGTACTTCGGTGTCGCTGGGCAGTTGTTTCACCAGTGCGCCAAAGGATTCCCGCATCTCGTCCATCTGCTGGCGGTAGCGTTCAAGGTTGGCGGCCTCAAAGGCTTTTTTCTCGAACTCGGTGCGCAGTGTCCGCTCGCGGTGCTCAGCTGTGGCCAGGGACTGATTTTTCTCTTTGACCACCAGGAAATAGGCGCCGGCAAAAATCACAGCGACCGCCACTACGAACAAGAATACCCGGGCGGGGGCCGGCCAAACGCCGACCTTGTCCCATTCGATATCCGACATATTGAGATTTTTGAGTTGCTCGACGTAAGTCGCAAAATCGGCCATCGCTACACACCTTCAGGGTTCTGGTCGGCCGGCAATACCGCTCGCAACTGCAGCGAGAACTCGGCTGCCTGATCGCCGTAAGCTGGATTGGCCTTGATTGATCTCAAGTTGGGACTGGTAAACCAGGCCGATTGATCCAGGTTGCGCATGAATGCCGACACCCGGTTGCTCGACTCGGTGACGCCTTCAATGGAGATTTGGTCGCCTTGGCGCCTCATACTGTTGAAGAACACACCATCAGGTACCGCGCGAACCATCTCGTCAAAATAACGCACTATTGTGGGGCGCGTACCCTGCAGGTCCTGAATAACCTTCATGCGTGCCACCAATTCTTCACGCCGCTTGCGCAACTCGTTGATTTCCTGCACGCGTTTTTCAAGCACACTGATCTCGGTCTCCAACAGACGATTGCGGGCCTGTTGGTTTTCGATGCTGTTGTCGACGATTCCCACCCATGCGTAGGCCAGTAAGCCCGCCACCACGCACAAGCCGAACAGTTGCAGCTGAAATTCCTTTTTCTTCTCCTGGCGATGCTCCTCGCGCCAGGGCAGTAGGTTTATCTTAGCCATCGAAATCGAAGCTCCTAAGTGCCAAACCGGTGGCGATCATCAAGGCCGGGGCATCGTTGGCGAGCGCCGCGGAGTTAACGCGGGACGAAACAGACATATTGGCAAACGGGTTGGCGACACTGGCCGGCGTACCCAGCTTTTCCTCGATCAGGTCTGCGAGACCCGACATGGACGCCACACCGCCTGCAAGCACGATATGGTCAACATCGTTGAACTGACTGGAGGAGAAAAAGAACTGCAGCGAGCGGGTTACCTGCTGCACCACGGAGTCCTTGAAGGGCTCCAGCACTTCGGGTTCATAGTCGTCGGGCAAACCGCCCTGTTTCTTGGCGAGGCCGGCTTCCTCTTCCGACAGGCCGTAACGGCGCTGAATCTCTTCGGTCAGCTGCCGCCCGCCAAACAGTTGCTCACGGGTGTAGACCGTTTTGCCATCCACCAGCACGCTCAAGGTGGTCATGGTGGACCCAATATCGACAATGGCCACCACTTGTTCTTGCTGATCGACGACCTGATCCCGGATCAAGGCAAAGGCCCGCTCCATGGTGAAGGCTTCTACATCAACCACCCGTGGCTTGAGCTCGGCAAGCTCCAACACGCCCGCCCGCACCTCAACGTTCTCGCTGCGGCAGGCAGCAATCATCACCGCCACTTGATCGGGCGACTTCTCCGAGGGGCCAAGGACGCTGAAATCCAGTGAGACTTCTTCGAGTGGGTAGGGGATGTATTGATCGGCTTCCAATGAGATCTGCAGCTCCATGGCGTCTTCGCTCAGGCCTGCGGGCATCTCGATGGTTTTAGTAATGACTGCGGAGCCCGGAACCGCCACCGCCGCATCTTTGAGCTTGGTCCGCGAAGCGTGCACGGTAGCCTTAATTGCCTGAGCGACCGCTTCAACGTCGTTGATGTTTTTCTCGACCACAGAGTTCGCCGGCAAGGCCTTCACGCCGTAGTTTTCGACGCGGAATCCGTTACCTTGCCGACTCAACTCCAAAAGCTTGACTGTAGTGGAACTGATATCCAGGCCGAGCATGGGTTTTGTCTTACTTTTGAATAAGCTTAAGAGGCTCATTTTTTTATCGATTTCCACTACTTGGCTGATGTTTATGGTATAGCACTTCAACAAACCCCTGCAACCAAAGAAGGTGCGTGTAAAGTGCGCAAAAGAATCTATAATAGCTGTCTGTAAGCTTATCGAGCCAAACTCACTTAGACTTTAGCAAATGACCGGTAAAAAAAAATTAATTGTTGCTTTCACCTGGCTGTTGCTAAGTACTGGCGGCGTCTTACTGGCAATTCTCGCCGGCACCCACTTATACCTTAGCCCATCTCTGCCGTCTGTGGAGACTTTGCGTGACATTCGCCTGCAAACCCCGCTTCGTATTTATTCTAATGACGGCAAACTTATCGGTGAGATTGGCGAGATGCGCCGCACTCCGGTCAAGTACCAGGACATTCCTCAGGGCTACATTGACGCCCTTTTGTCTGCTGAAGACGCTCAATTCTACTCCCATAAAGGCGTTTCTATTAGAGGACTTATGAGAGCGTCCTCACAATTATTGGCCTCGGGAGACATCCAAGGCGGCGGTTCCACCATTACAATGCAGGTTGCGCGCAACTATTTTTTGTCTGCACGCAGGGAGTTCAAGCGCAAGTTCAACGAGATCTTACTCGCATTGCGCATTGAAAGGGAATTATCCAAAGAACAAATCCTTGAGCTCTACGTCAACATTATTTTCATGGGCAACCGCGCCTACGGCATCCAGGCGGCAAGCCAGGTTTACTACGGCAAGCAGCTCCACGAGCTGGATCTGGCCCAACTGGCGATGCTGGCCGGTCTGCCCAAAGCGCCCTCCACCATGAACCCGCTGGCCAATCCCACGCGCGCCCTGCAGCGCCGCGACTGGATTCTGGGGCGTATGCTGGAATTGGGCAAGATTGACGAACCCACCTACCATCAGGCCAAAGCCGAGCCTGTCGCCGCGCGTTACCACGGCAGCAACATCGAGCTCAATGCCGCCTATGTGGCAGAAATGGCCCGCCAACAGGCCGTTGAACTGTTCGGCACCCGCGCCTACACCGACGGCTACCGCATTTACACCACCGTGGATAGCCAACTGCAGGCCCATGCTCAGAAGGCCGTCATAGACGGTTTGCTGGAATACGACGTCCGTCACGGATACCGAGGGCCGGAAGCACAGCTGCCTGTGCCCGATGTGATTGCCGAGCTGCTGCAACCCACTGAAGACGCCGAAGAAAGCCCGGAACTCAACCGCTTGGCCTCCCAGCGACCGGAATTTTCCGAATGGTTCGCAACTTTGCAGTCTGCGCTTGCAGAGCTGCCGGTCTATGCCCACCTGCAGCCGGCCGCCGTGGTAGCCGTCGGCAATCAGTCCTTCAAGGCGATCATGGCCGACGGCGAACTGGTGGACATCGGCTGGGAATTGGGGCTGTCCGACGCGCGCAAATACTTGAGCGTGAACAGCCTGGGGCCCAGACCCAAACAGGCAGACGATGTAGTGGCACTGGGTGATGTCATCCGTCTGCGACGCCAGGACGACAAGCAATGGCGACTGGTGCAATTACCGGATGTGCAGGGTTCTCTGGTATCCCTGAACCCGGTCAACGGCGCCATAGTGGCGCTGGTCGGCGGCATGGACTTTCGCCAGAGCAATTTTAATCGGGTCATTCAGGCGCGCCGACAGCCGGGTTCCAGCTTCAAGCCGTTTATCTACACCGCCGCACTGGAACATGGCCACACCGCCGCCAGCGTCATCAACGACGCACCTATCGTGTTTGACACCGATCAGCTGCCCAGCGCCTGGCGGCCTGAAAATGAAAGCCGCCAGTTTTATGGGCCCACGCGCCTGCGCAAGGCCATGTACCTGTCACGCAACCTGGTGTCCATCCGCCTGCTGCAGGCCATTGGCATAGATACCGCCTTGGCCAGCCTTGATCGCTTTGGCTTCGACGCCAGCAAAATGCCCCGCGATCTGTCACTGGTACTGGGCAGTCATGCGCTGACGCCACTGGAGATGGCGGGCGGCTACGCGGTATTTGCCAATGGCGGTTTTCGGGTGGAGCCCTATTTCATTGACCGCATTCTGGATTTTGACGGCAAACCGGTGTACGAAACCCTGCCGCCCACCGCCTGCCACCGCTGCGGCGACGAGGGCCGCAACCTGGACCCGGTCGGCGGCGACAATTCCCCCTTTCGTTTCCGCGGCGACCCGTTTGAGCTCAGCCGCGCCATCAAGGCCAAAACCGGCACCCTGGAGCCGGAGGACTTCCCCCGTGCCCGTCAGGTCGTGAGCGATCAGGTGGCATACCTCATGGACTCCATGCTCAAGGATGTCGTCACCCGTGGCACGGCCACCCGCGCCAAGGTGTTGGAACGCGGCGACCTGGCGGGCAAAACCGGTACCACCAACAACGCGACGGATGCCTGGTTTGCAGGCTATGGCGGCGGCCTGGTCACCACCACCTGGCTTGGATTCGACCAGGTCGCCACCCTCGGCCGGCGCGAATTTGGCGGCACTGCGGCCTTGCCCATCTGGATTTCATTCATGGGCAAAGCCCTGGAAGGTCGCCCGGAAAGCCACCTGCCGCGTCCGCCCGGACTGGTGACCGTGCGCATCAACCCAGACACCGGCGCGCGCGCCCAGGTGGGTGAGCCCAATGCAATCTTTGAAATTTTTCAGGAGAACAATGTGCCCCAGCTGGACGGCAATGGCCAACAGGAGCCCAACGGCTGGGATGCAGACAGCGGGCCCATAGGCACAGACGATATTTTCTAAATTAGACGGCCCTGCTCAAGGGCCAGGCTGCGCAATCCAGCCCTCGGCGCCCGGGCTGTAGAGTGGAACTAACGCATGGGAAGCGTAACTTGAGGATCTGACAGAAGGGAAGATGCGCGCCGACACAGGGGCCGGCGCTCAGGTAAAGCTTATTTCTCGGCAGGAGTATTCTCGGCAGGAGCAGTACGACGGCCCGCAAAACGCTTATTGAAGCGGTCTATACGGCCACCGGTGTCCACTTGCTTCTGCTTGCCCGTGTAAAAAGGGTGGCATTCAGAGCACACATCGATAAGAATGTCTTTTACCATAGTGGAACGGGTCTCGATGACGTTACCACAACTGCAGGTCGCCTTCATCTTGCCGTACTTGGGTTGTATGTTCGCTTGCATGGAACGAGCCTCGTTAAGCGTGTGCCGCCACCCGGTCTATTGCCGAGCACCGCACACTGGTTACAGTTAGTGGCTAAAAATGATGGCGCATACTACCAGAACCCCGCTGTTTCGCAAGCCTCTCAAGTACACTTTATAGCCACCAACCCGTTTCTATTGATGCCTCTAATCCTGGTTCTTGCTCTCCCCACCCCCCTTCGTCGTCTGTTTGACTACCTGCCGCCGTCTGCGCTGCCTGCAGAAGACGCCGCACAACTGCAGCCGGGTACCCGGGTACTGGCACCGTTTGGACAACAGAAACTGGTAGGCGTTGTAGTGGCGCTGCGTCACAGCTCGGATGTGCCGCTCGCCAAGCTCAAGCCCATCAGCAAAATTTTGGACGACGCCGCGCTGATTTCCAGCGAGATCCTGCGTCTGTGTCATTGGTGTGCCGAGTATTATCAGCACCCACTGGGAGAGGTGCTTCACGCAGCACTGCCCGTACAACTGCGCAAGCCCGAACCGCTTGCAAGCCAGACCGTCCGCTCCTGGCGGCACACGGCCAAAGGCCTGGGCCTGCCGCAGGACGCACTCAAGCGCAGCCCAAAGCAACAGGCACTGCACCAGCAGCTGCTGAAGCAGTCGGCGCTTACCGACGAGCAACTGAAAACCCTGGGGCTGAACCTATCGGTAGCACGCGTCATGGCGGCAAAGGGTTTGCTGCAGAGCATAGAAAGTGCAACCCCGGAGCCCGAATGCCCGCCACCCCACACGCCCGCCGAGCTGCCGGATTATCAACTCAACCACGAGCAATTGGCGGCCCTGAAGCAACTGCGCTACGATCGCTTTGCCTGCTACTTGCTGGAGGGCACGACCGGCAGCGGCAAAACAGAAATCTACCTGCGGGCGATTGACCAGGTTTTGCAGGCGGGCCGACAGGCGCTGGTGCTGGTGCCGGAGATTGGCCTGGCGCCGCAAACCCTGGCACGCTTTCAGCGGCGGTTCGCGGTGGAGGTGGTTGCTCTGCACTCCAATGTGGCTGAGCAACAGCGCAGCCGCAACTGGCAGCGCGCCCGCAGCGGTCAGGCGCGCATTGTCATCGGCACGCGGCTATCGGTGTTCACACCCCTGCCCCGGCTGGGCATCATCATCATTGACGAAGAGCACGATCTTTCCTTCAAGCAGCAGGAAGGCTTGCGCTACTCCGCTCGCGATCTGGCCGTCATGCGGGCTTTTCAGGCGCAGATACCCCTGCTGCTGGGCAGCGCCACGCCGTCGCTGGAGTCCCTGCACAATGCCCTCAGTGGACGCTACCAACACTTGCAATTGCGCCAGCGCGCCGGCGGGGCCCGGGCGCCGCAAATGCAGGTGGTGGATAT
The DNA here is from genome assembly GCA_964399955.1 of uncultured Cellvibrionaceae bacterium. Lineage (GTDB taxonomy): Bacteria > Pseudomonadota > Gammaproteobacteria > Pseudomonadales > Cellvibrionaceae > CAYNST01. The sequence goes on from CAYNST010000002.1 coordinate 57,197, forward strand.
GCGCAGACAACCCGCGCAACAGGCGCTGACCGACGAAGTGGTGCAACAACTGAAAAACACGCAGGCTCGCGGGGAGCAGGCGCTGGTGTTCATCAACCGTCGCGGTTTTGCCCCGGCGCTGCTGTGCACCTCCTGTGGCTGGACGGCGGGCTGCACTGCCTGTGACGCTCGGCTGACACTGCATTCACAGCCGCGTCACCTGCGCTGCCACCACTGTGACAGCCAAAAGCCGGTGCCCCCTGCCTGCCCCAACTGCCAGGCGGCGCCCTTGTGCCCGGTGGGCCAGGGCACAGAGCGCAGTGAGGAGCTACTGCAGCGGCTGCTTCCGCAGGCAGAAATACTGCGGGTGGACCAGGATTCCATGCAGAGCAAGTTCGCCATGGGCAAACTCAGCGAAAAACTCAACCGCGGTGACCCTTGCATTCTGGTGGGCACGCAGATGCTGGCTAAGGGTCACCACTTCCCCAATTTGACGCTGGTGGTACTGCTGGATGTTGATCAGGGGCTGTTCAGTGGCGATTTTCGCGGCATTGAACGCATGGGGCAACTGATTGTGCAGGTATCCGGGCGAGCCGGTCGAGAGGGCAAGACCGGGCTGGTCTTGTTGCAAACTCACCAACCCGACCATCCCCTGCTGCACATGCTGCTGGACCAGGGTTATCATCCGTTTGCCCGGCGCCTGCTGGCCGAGCGCGAAGCCGCCGGCATGCCTCCGGTCACGTTCATGGCCGTGATGCGAGCAGAATCCAAACGCCCCGAAAACGCCATAGCCTTTTTGAAGCTGGCGCTGGCCGAGGCGCGCAAATTGCAGCCCCCCTCGCCCCGGCACCGGTACCTGGGGCCGGTGCCGGCACTGATGGAACGACGACAGGACCGCTTCCGCTATCAGCTACAATTCAACTTCAATCAAAGGGCAGAGCTACAACAAGTGCTGAAACCCTTGCTAGAATTGCTGGAAAAGCATGCCTTGGGACGCCGCACCCGCTGGTCGATTGATGTTGATCCGCAAGATATGGCGTAGCCCGGCACTATCAGGTGGGCCAGCAACCCTACCAACCGATCAAGGCCACAATAACAAAATGACGAGTAAAGCCAAAAAAAAACCGGAAAGCCGTGTGCCAGGTTGGGTCTGGCTATTCACCGGCATCCTGCTGGGCGCCCTGATTGTCTTTCTGATGCGCTTGTCGGAGCTACAGCTAGCCCCCACCACCACCTCCGGCAGCCCTGCGCCCAAGGTGACTAAAGACGGCAAGGAGCCGCGATTTGAATTTTACGACCTGCTGCGCAACGCCGAAGTCGCCGTTCCCGCACCCAGGGAGCCCGCCGATAAGCCGCCGGCCAAAGCCGACCCAAACATGGAGTACCTGCTGCAGGTCGCCTCCTTCAGGAGCCTGGCCGATGCGCAGCAGGTGCGCGCTGAATTGACGCTGTTGAACCTCAAGGCTCGGGTTGAAGAGGCCAATGTAGGTAAGGGCGAAACCTGGCACCGAGTGGTGGTTGGCCCCTACTCCTCCCGCTCGGACATGTCCAAAGCCCGCACCACTCTCATGTCCAACCGCTATCAACCGTTACTGTTGACCCGCAAAGCGGCCGGCTGAGTCAGCGCACGGCGCCCCTGGTTGCCTGAAACCCCGGGCCGCCGGTTCGCTGAATCATCACCGCCCGCCTTGCCCGGCCCAAACCCGGGTGCGCTCCTGACCGTGTCCCAATGGGCTGCCTGCTTGCCCGGCTCACGCTTGCGGCTTGCGTTCGGCGCCGCCCGTACAAGGAGGGCCAGCGGATTGCCTTGAAAATCCCCGCCCCGCCCCCACCATCGGTACATCAACCTTGTCCAGGCGGTCGACCGCTCGGGAATTGCGTGCGCCTATCCTTCGCCCTTTCCCGCACGTGCGCCGCTGAGGCAAACCTATCGTGAACACGATTCATTGACTGTGTAGGAATTGCTTGTGGAACAGTATCGGGGAACTACCATTCTGTCTGTGCGACGGAACGGCAAAGTGGTGATTGGCGGCGACGGCCAGGTCTCACTGGGCAACACCATCATGAAAGGCAATGCCCGCAAGGTGCGCCGCCTCTACCGCGACCAGGTCATAGCCGGCTTTGCCGGCGGCACCGCCGACGCCTTTACCTTGTTTGAACGCTTTGAGGCCAAGCTGGAGAGCCACAGCGGCCAGTTGGTGCGTGCAGCGGTGGAGCTTGCCAAAGATTGGCGCACCGACCGTGCCCTGCGCCGGTTGGAAGCCCTGCTGGCGGTGGCCAACCACGAAGCATCCTTGATCATCACCGGCAACGGCGACGTGATTCAACCGGAGCAGGACCTGATTGCCATCGGTTCGGGCGGCGCTTTTGCTCAGTCGGCCGCCCTCGCCCTCTATGAAAACACCGAGCTGGACGCGCGCACCATAGTCGAAAAAAGCCTGAGCATTGCCGGCGACATTTGCGTGTACACCAATCACAATTTCACCATTGAAGAACTCGAGTACTAAGTCTCATGCCTCAAATGACCCCCCGAGAAATTGTCCGCGAACTGGACAAGTATATTGTTGGCCAGCAGGCGGCCAAACGCGCCGTGGCCGTAGCCTTGCGCAACCGCTGGCGCAGAATGCAACTGGACCCGGACCTGCGCAACGAAGTCACGCCCAAAAACATCCTTATGATTGGGCCCACCGGTGTGGGCAAAACCGAGATTGCCCGGCGCCTGGCGCGCCTGGCCAATGCGCCTTTCATCAAGGTAGAAGCCACCAAGTTCACTGAAGTGGGCTACGTGGGGCGGGATGTTGAATCCATCATCCGCGACCTGGTCGACAGCGCCATCAAACTCTACCGCGAGCAGGAGACCGCCAAGGTGCGCGACCGCGCCTTGGAATCCGCCGAGGAACGCATCCTGGACGCGCTGCTGCCGCCCGCCCGCTCCGGCGAAACGCCGAGCGAATCCGAGTCCTCCACCCGGCAGATTTTCCGCAAAAAACTGCGCGAGGGCCAATTGGATGACAAGGAAATTGAAGTGGACGTGTCTGCCACCCCGGCCGGCGTAGAGATCATGGCGCCGCCGGGCATGGAAGAAATGACCAGCCAGCTGCAAAACATGTTTTCCTCCATGAACAGCGGGCGCACCAAAAAACGCAAAATGACGGTAAAACAGGCATTCAAGCGGCTGACCGACGAAGAAGCCGCCAAACTGGTGAATGAAGAGGAAGTCAAAACCCGCGCCATTGAGGCGGCCGAACAAAACGGCATAGTGTTCATTGACGAGATTGACAAGGTCGCCAAACGCGAAGGTACCACCGGTGCCGATGTGTCCCGCGAGGGCGTCCAGCGCGACCTGCTGCCGCTGATTGAAGGCTCCACCGTCACCACCAAACACGGCATGATCAAAACCGATCACATTCTGTTCATCGCCTCCGGTGCCTTTCACGTGTCCAAACCTTCCGATCTGATCCCGGAGCTGCAGGGCCGTCTGCCCATTCGAGTAGAGCTGGAGCCACTGACACCGGATGACTTCGAGCGCATACTCACCGAGCCCAACGCCTCTCTCACCCAGCAACACCGGGAGCTGCTGGCAACGGAAAACGTGGAAATCACCTTCACCGCCGACGGCATTCGCCGTATTGCCGAGGTTGCCTTCAACGTCAACGAGCGCGCAGAGAACATCGGCGCCCGCCGGTTGCACACCGTCATGGAAAAGCTGCTGGAGAAAATCTCTTTTGCTGCGGGGGACGAGGCACTGAACACCACCATTGATGCGGGATATGTTGACGACCAGTTGAAAGACCTGTCGCAAAACGAAGACTTAAGCCGTTTTATACTCTGACCGGACTGCCCCATGCCGCTGCCCAGCATTGTCAAACTGCACAAGCGCTCCAAGGTTCTGGAGCTTCAGTATGGCGCCGAGCGCTTCGAACTGCCGGCGGAATACCTGCGGGTGTTTTCGCCCTCTGCCGAGGTGCGTGGTCACGGTGGCGTGGGCGGCAGCCTGCCGCACGGCAAGCTCAACGTCGGCATAGACGCTGTAACCGCACAGGGTAACTACGCCGTCAAACTGACCTTTGACGATGGCCACGACAGCGGCATCTACACCTGGGATTACCTTTACGAGCTGGGGCGCGATCAGGCCATAAACTGGCAAACCTACCTCACACAGCTGAATGATGCCGGCCTTACGCGAGACCCGCATGAAAGCACCGTCAAGTTTTTTGGCGGCTGAACCGCCGCCGCCATCTCTCAAGCACTGGCGGGCGCTGCTCGGCGCCGCCCAATGCACACGCGTAAAGCACGCCCCTCCTGTACCCGTTTAAGGTAGACTGCGAGTTCTCTTCAGCTTATCCCGTGACTGTTCAGATTGCGTCCAAATTTGTGCAGAGCAAGGCGAAAAATGTGAGTTTACATGTGTAAATACTCCTCACTCCCTGTGCTCCGCCCGCTTTTTAGGGCCGCCTTGTCCTGCTCCTGACAGGATGCTGACCATTTTTTAACGCAGCCATGTGCAGATCCGGGCGTGAGCTGAATAGTTACAACTGCGTAAAAGGCTACAATCGCCACCTTCGCCTGAAAGGCTGGCTTTGCACGGGGGCATCATGGACAAAGACGAGTTTACTCATTTCGGCTACCAGCAGGTCAAGGCGGGCGAAAAAGCCCACCGCGTGACCAACGTATTCAACTCGGTGGCCGGCAAATACGACCTCATGAACGATCTGATGTCCGGCGGCATTCACAGGTTGTGGAAGTACATCACGGTAGAGATGTCGGCGGTAAGGCCCGGCCAACAAATTCTGGATTTGGCCGGCGGCACCGGCGACCTGGCTGCCAAATTTTCTCGGCTAGTAGGCCCGGAAGGGCTGGTGGTGCTGGCCGACATCAACAATGCCATGCTGTCTGTTGGACGCGACAAACTGCTGGACCGCGGCCTGGTGCAAAACGTGCACGTGACTCAGGCGGATGCCCAACACCTGCCCTTTGCCGACAACACCTTTGACTGCATCACCATTGCCTTTGGCCTGCGCAATGTGACCGATAAAGCCCTGGCGCTAAGCGCCATGACCCGCGTACTCAAACCCGGCGGGCGTCTATTGGTGCTGGAGTTTTCCAAGCCCGAGCTGCCCCTGCTGGGCAAGATCTACGATCAGTATTCCTTTCGCGTGCTGCCCACTCTGGGCCGGCTGGTGGCCGGCGATGCCGACAGTTATCGCTACCTGGCCGAGAGCATTCGCATGCACCCCGGGCAGGAAGAGCTGAAGGCCATGATGGAAACTGCGGGCCTGGTGCAGGTCAACTACACCAATATGACCGGCGGCGTGGTGGCCCTGCACAAGGGCATCAAACCGTGATGCTGGACCCGGTGCTGGCCAGGCTGCTGGCCCAGGCCGGCGAAACCGCACTTGGCCGAGCCCTGCAGTACGACCCCGGCACAAAGGCGGCTCTGACCGGGCTGGAAGGCCGCTTGATCGCTTTCGAATTCACCCAGCCCAGATTTGACCTCTATTTCACAGTCATTGACGGCCTGCCCCGCTTGCTGACCTACACCGAGCAAATTCCCGAGTGCCGGCTGCGCGGCAGCGCGGCGGCCATCGCCTCGCTGACATGGGAGGAGCGCAGCACACTGGCCAACAGTGGCGTGGAGCTGATTGGCAGCCCACAACTGCTGGCTCAGCTGAAGCAATTACTGGGCAATATTGACCTGGATTGGGAAGAGCCTCTCAACGCCCTGCTGGGCGACGTTACCGGTCATGCGCTGGCACAGGGTCTGCGGCAAATGGGCCACAAGGTGCGCCGCAGCACCGGCAAGCTGCCGGGCTATGTGGCGGAGTACCTTACCGAAGAAGCGCGCCACATTGTCAGTGACCGGGAGCTGCAGCCCTTTTTCCGCGCGGTCGATGAACTGCGCGCAGACACCGATCGTCTACAGGCCAGACTGGCAGAGCTGGACCGACTCATTAATTTTAAAGCCTGAGCCCTCCGTGAGAACAATCCTGCGTTTTTTTAAAATTCTGGGCACCTTCGGCCGCTATCGGCTGGACGAGCTGTTGCCCTTGACCTGGCAGAACCCCGCGCTCAAGGCCTGTCTCTGGCCCTTCAAACGTGGCGCCCGGCCGCAGGGCGAGCGCGGGGCAAGGTTGCGCCACGCGCTGGAGGACCTGGGCCCCATCTTTGTGAAGTTTGGCCAGCTGTTGTCCACCCGCCCGGATCTTCTGCCGCCAGACATCATGCTGGAGCTGAACGAGCTGCAGGACAACGTCAGCCCGTTTGACAGCGGCGACTTCCGCCGCCTGGTGGAAGTCGCCCTGGGCCAGCCGGTGGAAACCCTGTTTGAGGAATTTGGCACAGATCCGCTGGCCTCGGCATCCATAGCGCAGGTGCATACCGCCAAACTTCACAGTGGTGAGGAGGTGGTGGTCAAAGCCGTGCGCCCGGGTATCAGCGGCATCATTGCCCAGGATGTGGAGCTGATGGCCGTCATCGCCCGCCTGTTCGCCCGCTTCGTGCCAGAGGCGCGGCGCCTGCGGCCGGTAGAGGTGGTGCGCGAGTACCAGCAGACCATATTCGACGAGCTGGACCTGCTGCGGGAGGCCGCCAACGCGTCCCAGCTGAAGCGCAACTTTGCCGAGTCCAACCTGCTGTATATACCCGAGGTCTACTGGGACTACTGCCGCTCCAACGTACTGGTGATGGAGCGCATCTACGGTGCACAGGTAACGGATCTGGTCACTCTGCGCAAACACGGCGTGGATATAAAACTGCTGGCCGAGCGCGGCGTGGAAATATTTTTTACCCAGGTGTTCGAGCACAATTTTTTTCACGCCGACATGCACCCGGGCAACGTCTACGTGGACCTGAACAACCCCAGCGACCCCACCTATATTGCGTTGGATATGGCCATTATCGGCACACTGTCGCGGCAGGACCAGTTTTACCTGGCGCGCAACATGTTGGCCATGTTCCGCCGCGATTATCGTCAGGTGGCCGAGCTGCATGTTCTGTCCGGCTGGGTACCGCGCGATACGTCGGTAGGCGCGTTTGAAGCGGCTATCCGCACCGTCTGCGAGCCCATCTTCGAGAAGCCCATCAAAGACATCGCCTTTGGCGATGCGCTGTTGAAGCTGTTTCAAACCGCGCGGCGCTTTGACATGCCGGTGCAGCCGCAACTGGTACTGCTGCAGAAAACCCTGGTGAATATTGAAGGCCTGGGACGGCAGATGTACCCCGACCTGGACCTCTGGGCAACAGCACACCCCTATCTGGAGCGCTGGTTGCGCAAACGTTTCAATCCGCGCAGCCTGACGGCCGACCTCAAGCGGCAGGCACCGGAATGGATGGAAAAGCTGCCGGATATGCCCAATTTGGTGTATGACAGTCTGGCGGGGATGAAACAACTTGCCAGCATTGCGCCGGACCTGCAGGAGGCCAGCCGCGCCTTGAGAGACGACGCCAAAAAATCCGGCCGCAGGCAACGCAGGCAGCTGATTGCGGTGCTGGCTTTTGCCATGGCGGCCTGGACTGCCATGCCTCACATTGGCGATTTACCGGCGGCGTCGGTGCTGTTGCTGTTGGTAAGCCTGGTTGCCCTGCTGACTATTTGAGGCTGCCTGCCGCGGACGCTTGCAGGCCTAACTCAACCCTGGCTGACCGATGTGCTCAAAGCGCGTCAGGTACTCACTCCAGTTGCCGCCGGCAAAAGCCGGCCGGCCAAAATAGTAGCCCTGCAGCAAATCGCAGCCCACTTCTTTAGCCAGTGCCAACTGCACACTGGTTTCCACCCCTTCAGCAATAATTTCCAGGTCCAGGCTGTGCCCCAGAGCGGTCATGGCTTCTATGATCTTGCGGTTGCGGTCCTTGTGGGACTGGGTCAAAAAGAAATTGCGATCTATTTTGAGCGTATCCAGCGGCAGGTGAGTCAGGTAGGACATGGAGCTGTAACCGGTACCAAAATCATCGATGGCAATACGCAAGCCGCGGTCGTGCAGCGCCTGCAATACCTGCACGCTGCGCTCGGGGAAGCGCATCAAGGTGGACTCGGTAATTTCCAGCTCTATCTTTTCCGGGCGGATGCCGTGCGCGGCCAGGGCGCGCTCCACGGTATTGGAGATGGCGGTGCTGTAGCAGTAATTTGCCGGAATATTCAGACACAGGTCCGGGCAGGCGTTCTCGTCCTGCCAGGATTTCATCTGGCCAAAGGCGGTGTGAAACAGCCACTCATGGAAAGCGTCGGTCAAATTGAGCCGTTCGATCATCTCCATCAGCTCCATGGCGTTGACGGCATAGTCGTCGCGCGGCCAGCGGCTCAGCACTTCCAGCCTTTTGATGGCAAAATCGTTGGCTCCCACTATGGGTTGATAGGCCAGTGCCAGTTCGCCGCGCTCTATGGCCTTGGGCAGCTCGGTCTCCAACTGGTGGCGCCGGCTCCACTGGTGTTTGTGCTGCTCGGAGAAACTGATGAAATGCTGCTGACTATTGTCTTTGGCGCGATCCAGTGCCTGGTCGGCCTGTTTTAAAAGTTCACCGGCGTTTTTGGCGGTATCCGGATAGGTGGCCAAACCGATGGACGCACTGATGGCAATGCTGTGGTCGTCTATTTCAAACGGTTTGGCCAGCGAATCCAGAATCTTGCTGGCGACCTTGCGCCCGGTAAAATCGTCTACCTGCTCCAACAGCACCACAAATTCGTCACCGCCCAAACGCGCGGCGCTGTCCGTGCTGCGGCAGTTCTGCCGCACCCGAGCGGCCACCGCACGCAACAGCGCATCGCCCACCGCGTGGCCATAGGTTTCATTAACCGGCTTGAAGTGATTCAAGTTCAGGTACAACAGGGCGCAGCGCTCACTGTAGCGGTCGCAGCGACGCAGCGCCTGCTCCAGACGGTTCATCAACAGGCTGCGGTTGATAAGACCGGTAAGGGCATCGTTGTGCGCCAGGTGATTAACCTGCTTCTGCAGGCTGCTGGCCCGCAGCGCCTGGCAGACCGAGGTATAAATACGCCCGGCAAGCAAATCCTCGGTGAGCAGGCAATCCTGTGCCCCCTCATCTAGCAAGCGACAGGCGGCGTCAAAATTGGCCCGATCGGCCAATACAATCATCGGCAGCCAGTCGTTGGCGGATTTCAGCCGCAGCCGCTCGAACACTTCAGCGGAGCCAAACTGGTGCTCCATGATGATGCAGCAGGGGTCGTGACGGCGCAAAAAGGCCAGAGCCGCCGCCTGCGACTCGCAGAACACCACCTGGGGGAAGGTTTGCGAAAAACCGGCAAAATATCCACGCAGACGCGCCGTCAAAGTTGCATCTGCTGTGATGACTACAATGGCATCGGTAGATCCCGTCAGGCAGCTCATCGCCTAAGCTCCGGCCCGTTTGTAGTGGGGCCCGCTTCCGGAAAATGTGCGACAGGAGCGCTCGTCTGCAACTCAATGAAAGTAACTGCTACTGCATTCACGGTAACTGCGATTCCCGATCAGATTAAAGGTGGGCAAGGTGGCGGGCCGCAAAAGGAGCCGGCCTGCTTTCTGCGTTATTCAACCTTCAGCATAGATCAGGTAAATTTTGCCGCAAGCGCGCAAAGATCAGCGCCCACCGTTTTCAGTCTTGGATCTGTGAGCCGGTTCACCCTGCTCTTTTTCCGTAGGCGCTAAGGTGACGCCAATGCCCACCCAAGGAATTTGCCATGAACCCTCGCCGCAGAACCTGCCTGCAATTTGCCCTGCTCGCGTCACTGCTGGGTGCTGCCGTGCAGGCGGTCAGCCACACCCGCTGGGACCCGGAGGGCCTGATCAAGCCGCGCTCCACTCGCGATGACAACAAAAGAGGGCCATGCGGAGCGGCGCGTACCGACAACCCCGTGGTACTGCAGTCGGGCAGCACCGTCGAGGTGGCATTTGAGAGCACAATTTACCACCAGGGCGTGTTCCGCATCGCTTTTTCTCCCGCCAACGACGAGGGCTTTGACAGCTATGTGCTGGCGGACAACATCCCCGACATCAACGGCCAGCGCGCGCGCAGTCATACCATCACCTTGCCGGATATGGAGTGCGATGCCTGTACCCTGCAACTGATCCAAACCATGCCGGATCGCAGCCCGCCAAGTAACTATTTCTCCTGCGCGGATATCCGCCTGACCGCAAGTGGACAGTCAGAACCCGACGCGCAGGACACCACGCCGCCGGCGGCGGTCAGCGGCTTGCTGGTCTTGCCCGGCGACGGACAGGTGCAATTGTTATGGAGCCGGCCCGCCGACCCGGATTACCTGGGGGTGCTGGTGGCGATGAGTGAATTCGAAATCACCGCTCAACCACAGGCCGGACAAGCCTACCAGGTCGGCGGGGCACTGCAGGCGTCACGGGTGGTTTTTGCAGGTGATGCCGGTGGCTTCACCGCAGGCACGCTCACTGCAGGGGCCACTTACCACTTCGCCGCCTTTGCCTATGACCGCAACTACAACTACTCCCAGCCCATGGTTGCGGAGGTCGCACTGGATGAACAGATGCCCAATATTGCCCCGGCGGTAAGCCTTATCAGCGAGCAGGACGGCTTACTTGGCGGCAACATTGATGCGACCGCAGGGCCCGTGCTGGTGCAGGCCAACATCACCGACATCAACCCTTCTGACATGCACACCCTAGTTTGGAGCGCGAGCGATCCGCGCCTGCGCAATACCAGCAGCAACACGTTGCAATTCAGGCTGGAGCCTGCCGGGCTGCCTGCAGGCAGCTACACGCTGCGGGTTGAAGTGACTGACGATGGCAAGCCACCGCTCAGCACCGCCGCCGAACTGCAACTAACGGTTCAGCCCGCGCGGGCTGCAGCCGGTGGCAGCCTGGGCCACAGCACCGCTCTGTTTTTATTGCTGGGTGCGCTGTGGCTGATGCGGCTATCACGCAGACACCACTGAAGCGTCTTACCTGTTCTTCGACCGGGAGCAGGTAAGATATATATTTCTTCGCCCGCTGGCCATCAAGCGCCGGCAAAGGTGACCGCCCGCAAGGGCCGCCATGTTACGGCGTTCCATAACAGCTCCGTTCATCCGCCAGTTTTTCCACCTATCTGACTCGCCAACTATTTCTTTTTAAATCGATTTCTCATCAATACTCCCGCTGATACTTCAATTAATTATTGCGTTATTACGCTTTGCAAGCTCCCGCCTCCGCGTCTGCGCTTTTTGCTTCTAAAAAAACCCTGCCAAAAAAATCACAAATGGCGCCTTACCCGCGTCCGGCCCCGCATTGCCAGCTATTTATAAGAATTTGATTGGTTTACCAAGGTTTTTATAACCCAAATTCCTCCCTTAACCCTAAAGGCTATGCGCCAGCGCGCCCGCTATATTCAGGCAACAATCAATTAAGCGCCAAATTTGACAGGCGAACTCCCACTATTTTTTATGAACCTGCGGAACTGGATATGCAACGGCAGCAAATAGGCTTCACGCTGATAGAGATGATGGTAGTTGTGGCGTTGATTGCCATTTTGGCAGCAATTGCTCTGCCCGCCTACAACGGCTACGTCAACCGCAGCAAAATAAAAACTGCCCAGGCCGACCTGGTGGCTTTGAGCTTGAACGTCGAAAACGAATATCAAAGAAGGCTTGCCTACAGCACCACCGTGCTGGGCACAACCAATTTAGTGATGGGCGCTTATGAAGGCTGGCGCCCGGCATCCCACAGCAATGACTTCAGCTTCGCCAAGTCCGTGGCCACCACCACCACTTACACGCTCACGGCCACCGGAACGGCCGGGGGCGTCAAAGGCTGCATCCTGTCCATCAATCAAGCCGGCGTTCGGGAGTTGAAGGCATGCAGCTACAGCACAAACGGTGAATGGTTATGACACAAAACCGGGGACACACACTGATTGAGGTAATGATCGTGATTGGCCTGATTGCGCTGTTGGCGCTGGCAGCCTCGCCGCTGTCCGGTATGTGGATCAGCGATGCCAATGCCCAAAAGGTGGAGGGCGACCTGGTACAGGCCATTGGCCGCGCCAAGGCCATCGCGTTGCGCAACCCAACCGGCACAATCAACCGCGACCCGGTTGCTGCCGTCTGCCTGAACGCCGACCGCAGTTTGACCGTGCTGCAAAGTACCGCCAATACGCCCCCCGACTGTGCGGCTAACAAAGGTGAGCAAATTTGGAGTACCCGCCTTGGCGAGGATGTGACAGTCACCACGCTCAACCCGGCTGGGAATTTGAGCTGTTTGTGTTTTGACAACAAGGCGGCACTCACGCAGGAAAAATGTTTGGCCTGCAGCACCACCACTACTTTCACATTGGTAACCAGGGGAAAGGCTCGTGACCCGATTTCCATTTATTGATCAATCAAAGGCGCGTCAAGGAGGAGACATGCTGATTGAGGCACTGATTGGCGTGGTGCTGATGGCCATTATTGGTATGGGCATCACCTATGTAACGTCGCGCGCAACGGTTTCGCAAAGGGACATGCAGCTGCAGGAGCTGGCCGTTAACCAGATGCGGGAACTGTTACTTAAAAATCGCAGCGGTGTCATCGATATTTGCGCGGATACACCCAAACTCGATTTGCCCAACCTGCCGCCAATAGTCGTTGAATATCAAAACTGCAGCAAGGTCACCGCCACCATCAATGGCGTGGCAATACCCGATATCCCGCGCCCGGTCATTATCCGCGCTCAGATTCCAACACTGGGGTGGATTGTGGTTGGCGGCAATTGGTCTTGATTATGTGCGCTTCTCCACGCAGCCAAGCCGGTGTTTCCATTATCAGCATGCTGATTGGCCTGTTGATTTCTGTGCTTTGCATTCTGGCCAGTCTGACTCTCTATAAAAGCCTGGTGCGAGTGGCCGCAGACACCAAGGTAGATTCCAGTTACGACGGGCAGTTAGCGGCGGCCATGCTGACCGTGCAGATGGAGGTACAAAACACCGGTTACGGTATGACATTCAAACCTGGCGACTTCTTGAAGCGGGAGGAGGAAAAAGCGGTAGAACTGCTTTGGCGTTACAAATCCGGCAATGATTTCACCTGCCGAAGCCTGCAGGAGTTATCTGAAGGGGCAGATGGCAGCCTCAAGCATCACAAACTGAGCCTGCGCGAAGCCACCGCAGGCTGCACCGAGAGCAGCAACCTGTTGAGCATTACCGCCTGGAAGGAAATATCCGCATTGGGGCGCTGGCCCGTTGTTAAAAAGGTGGAGGAATACCTGACCCAAAAAACCACGGTCAACAAAACTCTATTGGATTTTTCCTTTGTTCGCACGGCCTGCTCACCCTTTGGGGCCTTGCCGCCGGCGTCCCGATTGATCCTGACCGTAAGCGCACCCTCCAGTGCCCTGCTGAATGGCACCGAGGTTTCGCCCAATGAATTCACCTTTTGTTTACCCAACACCTTGGTATCCAGCACAACTCCTTAGGTTTCGACATGAACGTGCGAACTGCGAAATTTCCAACCACTTCACCGGGCCAACAACGCGGCATTGCCACTATTCTGGTGGTGGTGCTGGTGGGACTTGCGCTGACCGCCACATCGCTGGGCATTATGCACAGTGTGCGTTCCACTCAGGAAAAACATGTCGCCGTGCACGCCGCAACCCATGCACAACTGGGCGTTTGGACCGGGGTGGAAGCCTTTCGGCGCTATATTGGCAGCATCAGCGCCGCAGACCTGCAGGCCTTGCACGGCAAAGCGGAGTTGGGTATCACCATCGGCAACAACGATACCAGCTACGGCAGCTTGACCGCGCGCAATATTGTAGTAGAACCGGCCGGACAAGGCGCCTTCTCAGTAGAGGCGCAGATTGTCAACATCCACAGTGCAGCACGATCGTCCGCTGCAGTGGGTGCAGTATACCGTGTGGGCGCGGATTCCCCCGGTCATGTAACCTTGTCTGCGGCCTTGAATTTTATGGACGACCTTATCTCTGAAGGGCAAATCACCTTCAAGACGCCGCCAGGCTCCTCGCCCAACATCAGCGTGGACGGCAATATGACTGCCAGAAACGTGAGCAGCACCAAGTTGGGTAACGTGGCCGTAACCGGCAATGTAACCTACGGCAGCGGGCTGGAGGTGCAACGCCTGCACGCCGACGGTAACGTTGCTTTGGAAGGCTCTGCCTGGGTAGACGAGGTGCTCGCCGGCGGCCGGGTGACCGCTGCGGATGGCAGCGGTGCCGGCAGCATCATAGCAAACGGACTGGTGAACGTTAGCGCATACCCCAACAAGCCGTTCTCATCTATTGCTTCGCGCAGCAGTGTCAGTGTATCTGGAGGAACGCACGGCTCACTGCGAGCGGGCGGCCCGGTTTCAGTCAATGGCGTCTCCACAGGCGCTATCCATGCCAAAGGCAACATCTCCATTAGCGGTTGGCCGGGGCAGGTGGGGGCCATCATTGGCGAGGGCAACCTTACCTGCCCCAATAGTTGGAGCAATTACGCCTCCGCCAAGGTGCGGGGTAGCGTCAGCCA
>CAYNST010000002.1:71711-87272 GCA_964399955.1 uncultured Cellvibrionaceae bacterium
GCCCCAATAGTTGGAGCAATTACGCCTCCGCCAAGGTGCGGGGTAGCGTCAGCCAGTGCGGCTCCAAAGCCATTGCCAAATCGCCGCAAACCGTCACTCTTCTGGACCCGGTGGACAAAGTCGCCATTCCCGACCTGATCGTCAATGTCTGGGCGTTAAAGTCCCATGCCAATTATGTGGTGGAGTATGACGTATTTAAAAGCCGCACCAAGGTGACGGTATTCAACATCAACGGCGTGCCCAATGGCAGCGTGTTTTGGGTGGGAAACTATAAATTTCAGGGTAAAGATTATTATTCCTACCTGTGCACCAGCTTCAGCCCTAACGGAAACTGCTCCTCACCGGCCACCCCCGGTATGGCGCTGTGCCTGGGCAACAGTGACCAGTGCATGAGCTATAACATCGCCGCCGAGACTTGGACGTTTAGCGGCAGCAACCTGGCGCCCGGCATTTTGTGGTTCAACGGCAACGTGATGCTGAACAACAATTACAACTACGCAACCTTTTTGGCTACAGGAACCGTTACCACCGGCGGTGAATTTCGCGGCGTATCGGCCAATTACGGCGGCTATGATGAAATGTGCCTGATGAAAGGTGCCAAGGCTAAAAATGGCAGCGCGGGGTACAACGCCGTGTTCAAGAAGTACTGGCCCACCAACCTGTGCGACACAGCAAAAAAAGACTATCTGCCCATACCCACCGGCAATATTGGTATAGCGGCCGGCGGTTATGACCCCGACATCGTGCCCAGAACCTACACCGGCGGCAATATCGAACTGGCGCAGAACACCGTAGTCTTCGGCACGATACTGGCGGGCAATCTTCTGACCACCACCGGGCAAATCGTGGTGCACGGCTATGTGTCTGCAGCGGCCAAAAAACAGAAAGGCGTGTCTGACAACATCTTGGGAGGCAATACCACCATTGACCTGTCGGCTTTGACCAAACATTACGATCCCACCAAGATACCCGATATGGACGTACCCGCCTGTGCGACCGGCTGCGCCCCGCCTGCCGAGGGTTCCACAGAGCGGTCCCAGCTGGTTTGGTCAAAATATTTGTAGCCTTAAGCAGCCAGCCCATTCCGTGACGCCTTGCTGAAGCCTATCTTTGCAGGCCGGGACCGCAAGCAAGTGCCAGAGGAGCCCCAACGCAAAAAACCCCGCTGCGGCGGGGTTTTTTGCGTTGCTGAGTTATTCAGCTGCACCCTTAACATCAGGATTGCTTGCAGATAGCTCAAGACGCAGGCGAAAACCTTGGGTTTACCCCTGTCAACAACTGAACGCTGTTAGGGCAGACTGCCCCGGTTTGAATAGTGTTTTATTGGGCGTTTTCTGTTTGCGGCTCGCTGGCCGGCTTGACTCGTTTTATGGTCTCAGCCAGGTTCTTCATGGAGTTCAAATGCAGGTAGATTAGCTCCAGCTCATCGGTTTTGGCCAGCTCTGCCAGCTTTTCTGCGGGAACATTCTTCAGTTTGTCGCGGCTTACCACAAAAAATCCGTTCAGGGTGCCTGAGCGGCCATCTGCAGTTTTGAACTGAGCACCCATGGGCTCCAGTATATTCAGGTCTTCCAGTTTTTTGCAGAAGATCTGCGTGCGGCGAAAGTGGTTTTGGTATTCGCGCAGAAATTGTACCACCTTCTCCAGATAGGGCGTGTTTTCACCTGCGTCGTTAAACAGACGCTCGCCCTGCCCCTCCGAACTGCAACCGTCGTAGTCTTCATCCAGGCATAACGTCAGTGTTTCGCCGTTATCGGCGGTGGAAAACACAAACGGGTAACGGCGAATGAAAGCTGGCACATAACGCGCTTGCCACATGCCGTCCTCATCTATGTAAAGATTCTCCTGAGCGCGCACACCAAGCACAGCAATGGGCACCAGGCCATCATCGCCTTTGGTGAAGACCACGGCAAATTCCAGCGATGCCTCGGGGAACTCAATTGCCGTCAGCGGAACCGAATTGGTATGGCGGGCAAAGGCAAAGCGTTCGGAGCCCGTGATCGCCCAATTGGCGTGGCGCTGTTTGTTCACCGGTGCAACGTTCTGGTACATCAATAGTGTTTTGCTCATACATGTCTCTCCGAAAGCTGGTCCTTGGCTGAGGTGGCCACAAGCCGCCCTCTGCCAACATTGTTATGTTTGTCCTGGTGCGCCGCAAAGCGGAACCCTGCGGTGGGTTCACTGCCGCTGACAATAGCCCTCATCCAGCCGACACGCAAGACTCCTGGGAGAGCGTTGATCGCGTCAAGGGCAGCGGAGCGGCCTTCAAAGCGACGGGCGCAACGCGCGGCGGGGTGCTAGTATCAAACAGAGCAACACGATTGTGCAAACACCCGTCTTCAACACCTCAGTCACAAGAGCGCCGCAGGCAGTCCGTTTTATGCAGCCATTTCGTGCCGTTGAGCCGCAAATCATAGAAGATGGGCTGGATCGCACCAACGCAGCGTTGCTGCGCCGCCGCTTTCTACAGGTCAATCAGGCGCGGCTGCAGCGTATGCACAGCGCCCAAAGCCACCGTCAACAACAGTGCCTTGCTGTCTTGCCCTTGTTGTTTCACTGTAATCATCCGGTGCTGCCGGGTTTTGTATCGCATAGCACCCCGGCTGGAGTAAGCGGTTATAAACCGGACAAGGAAGATTTGGCCCGGGCCAAGGCCTTGGCGCGAAGTTTTTGCCTGACCAGCACTCACCCTGGCGAGGACATCTGGGGCATTTACCTTATGGGCAGTACGGGCACCCTGGCCCACAGCCGGCACAGCGACTTTGACCTATGGCTGTGCCACAAGCCCGGCCTGTCCAGGGCGGCGCGACAGGAGTTGCAGATGAAGTGCGACCGCATCTGCGAGTGGGCCCGCAGCTTGCGCCTGGATATGCATTTTTTCCTGATGGACAGTGAAGCCTTCAAAGCCGGAGCAGCGCTTCGCCTGGATGCAGAATCCAGCGGCTCGGCGCAGCAAAGCCTGCTGCTGGATGAGTTCTACCGCACTGCGCTTTACCTGGCAGGGCGGGTGCCGCTTTGGTGGTTTGTGCCGCCTGCGGCCACCCCTGCCTATTCCAGTTACGGCAAACAGTTACTGGAGCGGCGCTTCGTTCGCCCGGCCGGTGTCCTGGATTTTGGCGGCTTGCAAGTCATACCCGCTGGCGAATTCCTGGGCGCCGGGCTCTGGCAAATCTATAAAGCCATCGACTCACCCTATAAGTCGGTGCTCAAGTTGCTGTTGCTTGAAGCCTACGTCAGCGACTACCCCGCCATTCGCCCACTGGCTCAGGACTTCAAACAACTGATTTTTCAGGGCGAACTGCAGGTTGATAACCTGGACCCCTACCTGTTGGTATACCGCCGCATTGAGTCTTACCTGCAAAGCACCGGCGACGCCGAACGTCTGGAGCTTGCGCGTCGCTGCCTGTATTACAAGGTCAATATTGCCCTTTCCGGCAAACGCCCCACCCGCCTCAAAAGCTGGCAACGTCAGGCGCTGGAAGCGCTTGTGCAGGAGTGGGGCTGGGAGAACGCACACATTAGCTGGCTGGACCAGCGGCTTCAGTGGAAAAGCCCCGAGGTGCAACGCGAACGCGCGCGCCTGGTGCACGCACTGAACCAGAGCTATAAGCTGTTGCATCGCTTTGCCAAACACACCGGCGTGGCCAATGCCATTTCGGTGACAGAGATGCATGTGCTGGGGCGCAAACTGCACGCGGCGTTCGGCCGGCGGCCCGACAAAATTGACCGCATCAACCCCGGCATAAGCCAGGATCTCAGCGAACTGACGCTGCGCCTTTGCAGCGTGGCCCGGGCGGACGAGCAAAGCAGCCTCGATTGGCAATTGGAGAGTGGCAGCCCGGAAACCCCCAACCTGCTGTATCGGGCTGAAGGCGCCAGCGCATTGTTGCTGTGGAGCCACATCAACGGCTTGATCGGCAAACACACGCACCTGGATCTGCACCAGGCTCCCCAGTTGGATGCAATCAAAGTACGGAGACTTTTGACCAGACTCCGCCACTGGCTGCCGCTGCCCGACGCCGGCGCCACTCACGAGGCGTTTACTCGGCCGGCCGAGCCGCTACGGGTGCTGATCCTGCTGAATGTGACCTCGACCGAGCAGGATTACGCTCACCCCGCCGCGCACATCCAGGTGGGTGAAGACCCTCTAAGCTACGGGCCGAACAAGCGGAATCTGGTGCACGGGCTGGACCTGATTGTCGAGAACTCCTGGCGGGAAATCAGTTGTCAGCACTTCCTGGGCGACAACGCGCTGCTGCAAGCTCTTAAAGCCTATACCGACCTGTGTGTGCCTGGCAGCCACCAGGCACCACCGGAACTGAGCCTGGAATGCCTTGGCAGCGCCCACGCGAAGCAGATCAAGCAGCGCGTACATCAGTGGTTCATGGACATAATACGGTACTACTACAGCGGCAGCCATCCGGCTTCTGCGCGTTACCTGTTCCAACTGGCGGGAAACCTGTATTACCTGCAGTTTCAGGGGCCCAAATTGTTGGTACAGCCGCTGAACGGGCTGCAGGAGCTGATGCTGCACCTCGCTTTGGCCCAGCCCTTCTACAGCCCACTGCTGATTGACAGCCGCGCCCTGCCGGACCACCCGCTGAACGCCATTGCCCGAGTCGCTCATTCCCGTGCGACCTGTGTCTTCTATCAACGCGCCAAGGGTGAGCTGCGCGTGTGGCTGGTGGACGAAATGGGCTCATTGACCGAGGCGCATTACGGGCAGCACCAGGCTTTGCCGGTACTGGCGGCATTGCACAGCTGCCTGCGCGGGGCGCTGGCAGATCATCCGCGCCCGTCCGGCGCCAGCGATTGCGGCGTGCAATCCATCCAGTTCTGGGAGCTGGCCCAGGATGAGCTGGGGCGCTGGCGTTCGGCTCAACGCTTCATCGCACCTCAGCCACCGGGCAGCAATAGTGCGCTTGCGGCCACTGTCAGCCAAGACAATCAGGGGCAGCTGCGCTACAGTTTTAGTTGGAATGCACAGGTGTTCTCTTGGGAGGACCACGGCGGCGGCGCGCTGGCCGCATTGTGTCAGGCTCGAGCGCAAGCGGGCTCAGGCGCAAACCTGCCTCTGGTCAGCCGGCTGGACTTGCGCCTGAGTGCTGGCCCGGATTTCGAGGCCCAACCCTGGCGCATCAGCCACTACTTGCCACTGAAGCGCGAGCTGGAGCTAAAGCTTGCAAACATCCAGGCTGGCACCTAAGCGGTTGTGGGCAAACCATGTGAACCTTATACTTCGGCACTTTAGCCTGAGCGACAATCAATGCCACTGTCACAAACTCTTTGCATTGCGCTGGGCGGCACCCCGCTGGGCGGCACTCCGTTGGGCGGTACCCCGCTGGGCGGTATGCCGCTGCGTGCGGCGGTGCTCCTGGCGGTAATGACCGTATCCGGCTGCGGCCAGACAGGGCCTTTGACCCTGCCACAGCCCAGTGAACCCCCACCGCAACACAACCCGCAGGCCCCTAGGGGCAACTAGTAAAGAAACTTTAATTTATGTCAACTTTTGTAGAGCGCCACGGCGAGTTGTTTGCCGAAAACGTCAGTCTCAGGCAGCTGGCCGAGTCCTTCGGTACACCCACCTACGTGTACAGTCGGGCAGCCATCACCGCCGCCTATCAGGCCTATGCCCATGCGCTTGGAGACCATCCCGGCATGATCTGCTATGCCGTCAAAGCCAACTCCAACCTGGGGGTTCTGGGCCTGCTGGCCCGCCTGGGGGCAGGTTTTGATATTGTCTCCATCGGCGAGCTGGAGCGCGTGCTCAAAGCGGGCGGCGATCCGGCGCGGGTGGTGTTTTCCGGGGTCGGCAAAAAAGCCGAAGAAATGGCCCGGGCCCTGGAAGTGGGCGTATCCTGCTTCAACGTGGAGTCCGAAAGCGAGCTTGGGCTACTGTCCCAGGTGGCCTCAGCGCAGGGGCGCACGGCGCATATCTCCCTGCGGGTGAATCCGGATGTAGACGCCAACACCCACCCCTACATATCCACCGGTCTCAAAGAAAACAAATTTGGCATTGATATTCAGCAGGCGCCAGCGGTCTACCAGCGGGCAAGCCAGCTGCCCGGCATTGTCATCAAGGGGGTGGACTGCCACATCGGCTCGCAACTGACAACGCTCACCCCCTTCCTGGACGCCCTGGACCGGCTGCTGACCTTGATTGACGCGCTGGCTGATCAGGGCATCACCATTGAGCATCTGGATCTGGGTGGCGGCTTGGGTGTCACCTATAACCAGGAAACACCACCGGATGTGGCCAAATACATTGACGCTGTGAAAGCACGACTGGGAGGCCGCAATCTGGCACTGATGTTTGAACCGGGGCGGTCCATTGTGGCCAACGCCGGGGTACTGCTGACCCGCGTGCTGTACTTGAAGCCCACTGCGCACAAAAACTTCGCCGTAGTGGATGCCGCCATGAACGACAATATTCGCCCGGCGCTCTACCAGGCCTGGCAAGCGGTGGTGCCCGTGGTGCCGCGCGCCGCCTCGCCCCAGCAGTGGGACGTGGTGGGCCCGGTGTGCGAAACCGGAGACTTTCTCGCCAAAGACCGCAGTCTGGCCCTGCAAGAGGGCGACCTGCTTGCGCTCAAGTCCAGCGGTGCCTACGGTTTCACCATGAGCTCCAACTACAACTCCCGGCCACGTGCAGCCGAACTGTTGGTGGACGGCGATCAGGTACACCTGGTTCGTCGACGCGAAACCTTTGAAGATTTGATAGCCCAGGAAGCCCTGCTTCCAAAATAAGGCACCACCATGAAATTACGCTTTACCAAAATGACCGGGCTTGGCAATGATTTTGTCGTGATTGACGGCATCAGCCAGCGCGTGTCCCTGACGCCCGAGCGCGCACGGCGCCTGGCCGACCGCCATTTTGGCATTGGCTGCGACCAGGTGCTGGTGGTGGAGCCACCGCGCTCAGCGGACGCGGATTTTCGCTATCGCATCTTCAATCACGACGGCGCCGAAGTGGAAAACTGCGGCAACGGTGCCCGCTGCTTTGCCGCATTTGTACGTCAGCGCCGCCTGACCGGCAAACGCATCATCAAGGTGGAAACCGCCGGCGGCAACCTGATATTGAAAGCCAACGCCGACCACAGCATTACCGTGGATATGGGTGCGCCCATTCTGACCCCCGCCGACATCCCCTTCCTGGCCGAGCGTCAGGCCGTCACCTACGAGCTGCCGTTGGCCGACCGCAACCTGATCATCAGCGCAGTCTCCATGGGCAATCCGCATGCGGTGACGCGGGTGGACGATGTGCAAACCTACCCGGTGGCGGAGCTGGGCCCGCAGGTGGAGTCCCACCCGCATTTCCCGCGCAAGGTCAATGCCGGCTTCATGCAGGTTTTGAGCCGCAAGGAAGTGCGTCTGCGCGTATATGAACGTGGCGCAGGCGAAACACTGGCCTGCGGTACCGGTGCCTGCGCCGCTGTGGTGGCCGGCGTGCTGCAAGGCCTGCTGGAGCACGAAGTGACGGTGCATTTGCCGGGCGGCGCGCTGTCCATTGCCTGGGCGGGCGTTGGTCACAGCGTAATGATGACCGGCCCGGCAACCTTTGTATTTCACGGACAAATCAGCCTATAGACGAGCCCTCATGACCCAATCCGACTCAGTCCCACTGCCTAGCGAAGCTCAGGTTGAAGCGTATCTGCGCAAAAACCCAGGCTTTTTCGAACGCCATGAGGACCTGCTGGCGGAACTGTCTTTACCGCATCCCAGCGGCAAGGCGATCTCGCTGCTGGAAAAGCAAGTGGCGGTGCTGCGACAACGCAATACCGCCCTGCGCGGCAAGCTGGAGCAACTGCTGGCCAACGCCCGCGACAACGACCGCCTGTTTGAGCGCACCAAACGTCTGGTACTGGCCCTGCTGGAGTGCGACGACCTGGGGGACTTGGTCGACGCCCTGCACTTCAACTTTGACAAGGAATTCAACATTCCTTCTGTGCGTCTGCTGCTGTTTGGTGAGCAACTGCCTTCGTGCAACACTCGCGTTGTCAGCCGCGCGCAGGCGCATTCCCATTTATCTCGGCACCTGTCCACCACCCACGCGGTGAGCGGCCGCGTGAACCCAGAGGAGATTAGCTTCCTGTTTGACCGGGACGCCTCCACCGTCCGCTCAGCCGCCCTGGCCACCATTGGCATCAGCGAGCCATTGGGGGTGCTGGCCGTGGGCAGCCCCAATGCCGACTATTACCAGGCAGAGATGGGCACCCTGTTTCTGGGGCATATCGCCGAGGTGCTGAGTCGCCTGCTACCCAAACTACTGTCCAGGCCGGCCATATGAGCAATCTGCTGCAGGCAGCCAGCACCTTTGAGCTGTACCTGCGGCACGACCGCCAGTTGTCGGACAACACCCTGGCAGGCTACAAGCTGGACCTGATGAAACTGCTGGCGTTTTGCCAGCGCGAGCAGCTGGCTACGGCGGCCGAGCTGCGTGTTCAGCACCTGCGGCAGTGCCTGGCGGACCTTCGCCAGCAGGGTCTTTCGGCCCGCAGTACTCAGCGCTGGCTGTCCACCATGCGCAGTTTTTTTGACTACTGTTTGCAGGCGGGCCTGACCGGGGTTAACCCGACCGCCGGCCTCCGTGCGCCCAAGGCCCGCCGCAACCTGCCCAAGGCCCTGGACGTTGATTTGGCTGCTCAATTTATGGGTCTTGAAGGCGACGATTTCTGCGCTGTGCGCGACCGTGCCATTGTAGAGCTGGCCTACGGTGCCGGCCTGCGGCTGGCGGAAATGGCGGCTCTGGACCTGCAGGACCTGAGCCTCAAAGAAGGCCTGGTGCAGGTAGTGGGCAAGGGCAAAAAAGAGCGGCTGGTGCCGCTTGGACGCTTTGCCCGGCAGGCCCTGCTGGCCTGGCTTGCCGTGCGGGGGCAGCACAATCCGCAGGGGCTGGCCGCCCTGTTCCTGAGTCAGCGAGGCACCCGCTTGAGCCACCGCGCCATTCAGCAAAGATTTGAGCAAGCCGGCCTCAAACAGGGCATGCCACAGAGGGTTCATCCCCACATGTTGCGCCACTCCTACGCCAGCCATCTGCTGGAGTCCAGCGGTGACTTGAGAGCGGTGCAGGAGCTGTTGGGCCACAGTGATATTGGCACCACTCAGATCTACACCCACCTGGACTTTCAGCACCTGGCTCGAGTGTATGATCGCACCCATCCGCGAGCCAAACACGCGCAGCCGGCGGCCGATAACCCGGTAGATACAAAGGAGTGAGGAGGCGTTTCATTGGGAGCCGGAACAACCCGCAGCAAGCGTGCAACCCGCTGCGGGTTTAACAAGGAGGAGACTTGCAAGCGTCCAGATAACTAAGGCAGTGGGAATCCCGCCAACAGGCCGTGCTTGGCGCACGGCCCACTAGATGGGCTGACCGCCGTAGTTGTTTTGTGGCTTGCGCGGCGGGTCGCCGACAACGTTGGGCGGCACCTCATTGATGCGTCCACCGGCGGCCAGGAAGGCCTCCACATCACTTTGCAGCTGCTTGCGCAATTGCTCGCGGGCGTAGGCCGAACCGTCGTCGAACACCTCTGCCGCAGGCTCGGATGCGCTGTAGCCTACATCGCCGTCCAAGTCCGTCTCGACATCGTCTTTTTCAATTTCCAGATCGTCGCTCATCGTCTTTCCCACAATTTTCATTGAACACAGACAACACAAAACGCGTTGACAGTTGCTCGCTCGAAAAGTGCGGTCAAAGAGTTTTGCGTCTGGCAAGCTCCCCTTCAGCCGCTGTGAAATGTTCGAGCGTGAGGATATTTATAGTCCAGTGCATTCTGCCCGTCATCAGCTGGCGACCGGTTTCGTTAGGCTATTTTGTTCTAGAGCAGGCGGCCAAATGAGCTGACGGTTATTTCACCAAGGCTATAAATTCAGGATTGTCTACGCAGACCAGGAGGAAGGGAGTTTTGTAGCGGTGGTAAGAAGTGCGGAACGGTTCACGGGAGGCTGCCGGCAGGCGTCGGCCTGCCGGCAGCCAAGCACTGAAGGCGGTCAGACCGCGTCGGCGCCGGTCTCGCCTGTTCGAATACGGATTACCTCTTCAACTGCCTGGATGAAGATCTTGCCGTCGCCAATCTTGCCGGTCTGCGCGGCCTTGGCTATGGCGTCCACGGCAGACTCTACCATATCGTCGGAGACGGCCATTTCTATCTTCACCTTGGGCAGGAAGTCCACCACGTATTCGGCGCCCCGATAAAGCTCCGTGTGGCCCTTCTGCCGACCAAAACCCTTGACCTCGGTCACAGTCATGCCCTGCACGCCCACCTCGGACAAGGCATTGCGCACATCGTCCAGACGGAACGGCTTGATTACCGCAGTGATCAGTTTCATGTCAGCATTCTCCAGAAATAGTAACAGCGTCTTAGCGCTGCATTATATAACAAAGGTGGCGACACAACAGGCACCGCCAAACATGCACCAACTTACCCTATACAAGGCGGAAAGAACAGTTGCCCCCCTGCTCCGGCGCATAAAAAAGCCCCGACTGCGCATACAGTCGGGGCCAAGCTCACACAGGTGCTGAGAAACGTCTTGTGTAACTATTACCTACTTGGCGCTGACAAACTCCGGGTAGGCCTCCATACCGCATTCGGAAAGGTCCACGCCTTCAAACTCATCCTGCTCACTGACGCGTACGCCAATGATGGCTTTGATTGCCAGCCAAACCAGCAGCGAAGCGACAAAAACCCAGACGAAGATGGTCAACATGCCAACCAGCTGGCCGACAAAGCTTGCGTCACTGTTGCTGAGCAACACCGCAAAGATCCCCCAAACGCCTACCACCCCGTGGACGGAGATTGCACCTACTGGATCGTCTATCCTGAGTTTGTCCAGCATCAGGATGCTGAAGACCACCAGGGCACCGCCCACGGCACCAATGGCCAGCGCCAGAACCGGGGTTGGTGTAGAGGGTTCAGCCGTGATGGCCACCAGTCCGGCCAGGGCTCCGTTCAAGGTCATGGTCAGATCGGCTTTGCCAAACAGCAGGCGTCCAACCAGCAAGGCCGCAATCAAACCGCCGGAGGCTGCGGCATTGGTGTTCACAAACACCATGGCCACTTCGTTGGCCGCAGAAACCGAGTCAATGGACAAGGTAGAGCCGCCGTTGAAACCAAACCAGCCCATCCACAGAATCAGGGTGCCCAGTGTCGCCAGCGGCAGGTTGGCGCCGGGGATGGCGTTGACCACACCGTTTGGTCCGTAGCGCCCTTTGCGCGGCCCCAGGATCAAAACACCCGCCAGGGCCGCCGCCGCGCCCGCCATGTGCACAATACCGGAACCGGCATAATCACTGTAGTCCAGCTCGTACAGGCCAAACACAGCTTTCCCGCCCCAGGTCCAACTGCCTTCCATGGGGTAGATGAAACCGGTCATGACCACCGCAAACAGCAGGAAAGCCCAAAGCTTCATGCGCTCCGCCACCGCGCCGGAGACAATGGACATGGCCGTGGCCACAAACACCACCTGGAAGAAGAAGTCCGCCGCGTTGGAATAGGCGTTGCCGTCTTCGCCGGCAAATTCTGCGTAGACAGATTCTTCCAGCATCTCGGCCGAGGCGGCACCGTCCAGCGCCAGACCGGCCAGGAACAGACCGCCGTCGTACATGATCTCGTAGCCGCACACCAAGTACATGGTGCAGGCAATAGCAAAAAGCGAGACGTTTTTGGTTAATATTTCTGTGGTATTTTTTGCGCGAACCAGACCTGCTTCGAGCATGGCGAAGCCCGCCGCCATCCACATTACCAGCGCGCCGGATACGAGGAAATAAAACGTATCCAGGGCGTACTGCAGGTCAAGAATTGAGTTTTCCATAGCCGTTCTCCGGAAATCGGATTATGTTTTTTCTAGGGTTGTGCCATTGTTGGTTTACAGAGCGTCTTCGCCGGTCTCCCCGGTGCGAATGCGAATTACCTGCTCAAGCGTGGAGACAAATATTTTGCCGTCGCCAATCTTGCCGCTGTGCGCAGCCTTGCTGATGGCGTCCACCACCGAGTCCACCAGCCCTTCGGCAACTGCGACCTCCAGTTTGGTTTTGGGCAAAAAATCAACCACGTATTCTGCCCCGCGATACAATTCGGTATGCCCCTTCTGCCGACCAAAGCCTTTGACTTCGGTGACGGTAATGCCCTGCACTCCAATATCCGACAAGGCTTCGCGAACGGCATCCAGTTTGAAAGGTTTGATTACCGCAGTGATCAGCTTCATATAACTGCTCCTGATTTTCAGTGATGCGCAAGGCGCGTGAGAGCTGATTGCTGCCCCAGCGGGGCAGCCGCTTTAAACTTAAAGGTTGATGGGAATGCTGTAGGAGACGACGAATTTCAGGTTGTCTTCATCTTCGCCGTCGACAAACTGGCTAAGAGTGAAAACCAGGTTGTCGTTGTAGGCGTAGTCGAAGTTGACATGGGTAGCGGAGTCCCGCTCCACATAATCGTGCATCCCGACTGTCAAGGCGAAAGCGCCAAATTCTCCGGCCAGTGTGTAGTAGGCATAGCCATGATTAAATGAATCACTAAAGCCGGCAATATTGTCGTAATAGGTAAAGGCAACTGGACCCATTCCGACGGACAAGACAACCTCCGTTAATTCTCCGGGATCGATCGAGCTTCGTTCATCTGGCTCTGCGTTCGGAAAGCGCGGATAGTTGTAGTTCCAGATGCTCAGATCAATGCTGAACATATCATCAGCCCCGAAACTCAAACCATAGCCGATATACAGGTCATACTCTGTGCCCGCTGTGGTATCTCCGGACGACCCCCAAATACCGGAATACAATCCTCCAGCACTGAATTCCAGGCCACCTGAAACGGCAGGTGTACCTGAACCCAAGTCGTAGCCACGCCACAGGTAGGTGCTGGCAACACCCACCGACGCAGACACCTCCGCATTGGCCAATGGCGCAATTGAAGCAGCAGCCAGGATAGAAGCAGCAGCCGTACCCGATATAATTGTTTTGCCTATGTTCATGAATGACTTCCTCCAAGTGATAGCAGTGATTTTGTACAAGCCGGATTTTTGTAATTTTTAATGCCGTGCTTGCGGCAAATTAGCAGTTTCTGCGCCACATCGTTTTTTACCTTTAAAAACAGCCATCTAGCGGCATTAGGGCGCAATATGAGCGCTTTGGGCTTCTGCTTTTGCACCATGGGTGTGCCTGCTTGCGCACCGTGCACGGGCTGCGCGCACCAAATTGGAGCGCCAATTGAATTAAGGTAAACTCTCGCCTTTACCGAATGCCTGCGTGCCTTAGGCGGTAGCGCTTTGAGGCACGCAGTCAAGCCGTTAAACTGCCACGCACGGCAGGTGCCGGGCCAAGCATCACCCAGAGCGTTTGGTGCTGCTGGTCCTTGTGGCGGCGGCCCGGCCGACCGGCGCCAGACGTTCCCGACCCACTCAATGACAGGCTGAACCATGCAAGTCTCGATTGTTTTGTCCACCTACAATTCGCCGGCCTGGCTGGAGAAAGTGCTGTGGGGCTACAGCCTGCAGACCCACAAGGATTTTGAGATAGTGGTAGCCGATGACGGCTCAACGGAAGAGACAGCCGCACTGCTGGAGCGCATGCAGGTAAGCCTGGGGCTGGATATCAAACACGTGTGGCAGGCGGACAAAGGCTTTAGGAAATGCCGCATCCTGAACAAGGCAATTGTGCAGACGCAGACGGACTACCTGATTTTTTCCGATGGTGACTGCATTCCAAGAAAAGACTTTGTTGCAGTGCATGTTAAAGAAGCGCGCCCGGGCCACTACCTGTCCGGCAGCTACTTCAAACTGCCCATGAACATCAGCCAGGCCATCAACTATGAAGATATCGCCAGCGGCCGCTGCTTCAACCCGGCCTGGCTGCGGCAGCAGGGTTATAACAAAGGCAAAAAGACCTATAAAATGTCCGCCGGGCCGCGCATGGCCAGGCTGCTCAACTGGTTGACTCCGGTGAAGTGCAATCTGAAGGGCAGCAACGCATCGGTGTGGAAGCGCGACGCGCTTGCCGTCAACGGCTTTGACGAGCGCATGCCCTGGGGCAGCGAAGACCGGGAATTTGGCGTGCGCCTGATCAACAGCGGCATCAAGCCCAAACACGTGCGCTTTGACGCCATTGTTGTGCACCTGGACCACGCCCGCGGTTACGTGGATCCGGAGCAGGTCAAAGCCAACAAGGCGCTGCGCCGCCACAACCAGAAACACGGCGTGCGCGTGACCGAATACGGCATTCGGCAGTTGCCCGGCCGGGAATAGGCTCAACTTTCGTATCGAACGGGCAAGGATTGAACATCCAGCTTCAGCCTGCAACCCGCTGCTGGCCGTCAAACTGCCACCGTAACCAGCTGCTGAACATGAACATGGTGGTCTGCTTTAGCTACTGGCCAGCGCAGCGCGGCAGGAGGTTGGACCTATTGTGTTTGTAGGCTTGACACCAAATGGATCCGCAACCCCAAGAGCGCCTTTGCGAGCCTGGGGGCTCAAATACCTGTGCCTTACGCATGAGTGCGAAATGTCAGAATTCCGTCGCGCGCTGTCTCAGACAACGATTCATGTTTAAGAAGTCGCAGCAAGGAAACTGATCCGCTTCCGCATAGGCAGCTAAACATTTTCTGAAGCAGAAATCAGCAATTAGTCAGTAGTGTTCAAACGGAATATAGTGTTCATACGGGACCGAAAAATTGCTTCATAGCCCCTAGCCGTGATACTGCCCCTCAAATCTGTGCGCCAACTGGAGTCGGAGTTTTCGATAAGAATGAACTTGGGCAGCAACAGCTGTGGAGCGTCAGCAAGAAAAGGGCAAAGCGCTATATCTTCAGCACCCTCGATATCAATTTTGAGCATATCGATGTGTTGAATGTCCTGCTCTTGCAGTATCTGCATCAACGGCTTGCAATCAACGGACACTTTCTGACTGGAGCTGAGTTCTTCATCATCAACAATGCTGTTTCGACCCAAATTATTCGAGTCCAAATATAGATCGAATTGGCTTTCCTTGTCAGCCACCCCTATGGGTAGCGTCGTCACTTGGGGCCAAGCCGATCGACCCTGTCGGTTGACTTCCAGGTTATAGCAACATCGTTCGTAGACCGGCGGGTATGGCTCTAAAACCAAAATTCGCCCCGAAGCATTCATTTGTACAGCAGCGAACAACGAGTAAACACCCACGTTACCGCCAATGTCTACAAATGTGCCGCCGGCGGGAAGTACCCGTCGCATCAAATCGCGCTCGCCAACATCAAAACGCCAAGGCATAAAGCTTAATTTTCTATCCGTGTAATTGTCCCACAGATGCGCTCTAATTTTGATGCCTTCCACTTGCAGATCCACGGGCTGGCGGTGCCTGTTAACCACCCAGTTGCTGATTAATTTGGCGACTTTACGCCCAACCACATTGTTGGGAAGTGCCTGAGAAAAAGCTATGAGGCGGCGAATAGTAGCTTCCGGAGCGTAGTAACCAAAGGTAGATGAAGTATCGGGAAGCATAAGTCAGATAATCCTGTGTTCAAAGGGCAATCAAGCTAACTCAACTGCCACAAGAGACAATATCGAAAAGGGCATTAGTGAGACACCCAACCAACCAGT
>CAYNST010000003.1:0-18549 GCA_964399955.1 uncultured Cellvibrionaceae bacterium
GCCCGCAGCGCCGCAGCAGGAGCCGTGTTCAGCAGTTGTCGATAGACCAGCTGAGGGGGATTTCAAACTCCGGGCCGTTTTCCGGCTGGTTGCCGATCATCTCGTCATAGGCGGCGCTTTGCATCAGGCACACAGAAGCCCAGCGGTAGCCGCTCAAGGCAGACTGCAACTGGCTGACATTCGCTGCGCGGATCAACTGGCCGTCACTGTCGGTAACCGGCAGCCGCTGGTTGTCCAGCTCGGTCATGGCCAGGTAACTGCCGCCCTCCACCGACTGAATAATCAAAGGCAACTCTTTATCGATATTGGCTATCTTGCTCAAGGGTAAGCTGTGCATCTTGACCTTCCGCTTGGAGTGCGCTGGATGTACGAATGTGCTGCAGCATGCGATCTGCCTCATGCAGCAGCGTTGAGTAAAGATTTATATCACCAAGATTTTTGGCGGCAATGGCTTTTTCCATTAGCAGCCGGTACTGGCGGCTGGGCGGCTGTCGGCCCCCCTCGACGGGTAATTCCATGACATCACCTGTTTGAAAGTCTGATGCAAAATCAGCAGATAAACTTCCCTACGCGTACTTGCAAAAGGTGGATGCCAGTTTTAGGTGGGGGTTGAATACGGGGGTGCCAGAAAATCAAATGCAGCGCCATAATCATGCAGATTTGTGCGCTAGCCCCAATACCAGGGTGACGCTTCCACTGCCTAAGGGCAGGGGTTGCACCACCATCGCAAATGGGCGGTCTTGCTCTCTGTTGGCCGGCTAGGCCCGCTGAATGGCTTTTGCAGTGGCCAGCTCCTGCCGCAGTTGTCGCGCAGCCGCCACCATGGTGGCGAGCGCCGGTCGCACTTCTTCCCACTGCCGGGTCTTCAGGCCGCAGTCAGGGTTTACCCACAAGCGTTCGGCCGGTAGGCATTGCTGAGCTTTGCGCAGCAGGTTCAGGATGTGACTCATTTGCGGCGGGTTGGGACTGTGGATATCGTAGACACCGGGCCCTATTTCTTGCTCATAGTTGAAGCTGCCAAAGGCGCCCAGCAGCTCCATATCCGAGCGGGCAGTCTCAATTGACAAAACGTCAGCATCCAGCCTGGCAATGGCCGGCAATATGTCGTTGAACTCGGAATAACACATGTGCGTGTGTATCTGGCTTTCATCGCGCACGCCGGCAACGCTCAGGTGAAAGGCCGCAACCGCCCAATCCAGGTAGGCCTGCCAGTCGGCTTGCCGCAGAGGCAGACCCTCACGCAGAGCCGGCTCATCCACTTGAATGATACCAATGCCCGCGTCCTGCAGCTGCAATACCTCATCGCGCAGTGCCAGCGCCAATTGGGTGGCGGTGGTCTGGCGCGGCTGGTCGTCGCGCACAAACGACCACTGCAGCATGGTGACGGGGCCGGTCAGCATGCCCTTGACCGGCTTGCTGCTTTGCGACTGGGCAAAGGCAGTCCAGGCCAAGGTCAGCGGCTGTGGGCGGCTGATGTCGCCGTAGATCACCGCCGGTTTAACGCAACGGCTGCCGTAGGACTGCACCCAGCCGAAACGCGTAATGGCAAACCCCGACAACTGCTCGGCAAAATATTCCACCATGTCGTTGCGCTCGGCCTCGCCGTGCACCAGCACATCCAATCCCACCGCCTCTTGCTCGGCAATGGCGTGGCAAATGTGGGCGCGTATCTCGTGTTGGTACTCGGCGTCGCTGATGCGCCCCTGGCGCCAGGCTGCCCGGGTAGTACGGATGGCCGCCGTCTGTGGAAAGGAGCCAATGGTGGTGGTGGGCAACAAGGGCAGCTGCCACTTGCGGCCTTGAGCTGCTGCGCGTTCACGGTAGGGGCTACTGCGCTGGTAATCCCCCGCTTTGATATTGGCGAGCCGCAGCTGTACTTGCCCGTCGTGTACCCGGCCGGATTCAGCCCGCGACGCCAGCGCCAGTGCGTTGCGGGCAAGGCTGGCTGCAACCGAGCCGCGGCCTCCATTCAGCGCGGTTTTCAGCAGGTGCAGTTCAGTCAATTTCTGCCGGGCAAAGGCCAGCCAGTTTTTGATCTCCGGATCTATCTCGGTTTCCTGGGCCAAATCCACCGGCACATGCAGCAGGGAGCAGCTCGGGGCCAGCCACAGCCGTTCCTGCAGGCGGGCATGAATGGGCTCCAGCCAGTCGAGCAAAGCGTTCAAGTCACTCTTCCATACGTTGCGGCCGTCAATCACACCCAAAGAGAGCACCTTGTGCGGTGCCAGCAGGTCCAGCAGGCGCGGAACATCCGCTCGGCCGCGAACGGCGTCCAGGTGCAGCCCGGCCACCGGCAGACGCGCGGCACAGCTCAGATTGTCGGCCAGCGGACCAAAGTAGGTGGCCAGCAACAGGTTCAGCCCCGGCGTTTGCAGCCGGTGATAACTAGCTTCAAATTGTTGCAGCCAATCGGCGGGCAGGTCCAGGGCCAGTATCGGCTCGTCAATTTGCACCCATTCAACTCCCAGAGCCTTGAGTTCGTGCAGCAACTGCTGGTAAACCGCCAGTAGACTCGGCAACAAGTCCAGGCGCTGGATGCCGGCGCCTTTACTCTTGCCCAGCCACAGGTAGCTGAGCGGCCCCAGCAGTACCGGCTTGACCGCCGCGCGGTTGTCCAGCAGTGACTGGGTTTGGCGCACAGTGTTCAACCAGGATTCTGCCTGCAGGCTGAAGGTGGTAGCTTCGCTGAATTCCGGTACCAGGTAGTGATAGTTGGTGTCAAACCACTTGGTCATTTCGCAGGCAAAGGTGGGCTCGCCCCGCTGCGATGCGCCCCGCGCGGCCAGGAAGTAGCGGTCCAGGTCGCTGATGGCCGGCTGCCCGCTTCCAAAGCGAGCCGGAACATTGCCCAGCAGGAAACTGGTGTCCAGCACCTGATCGTAAAGTGAAAAGTCACCGCAGGGCACCAGGTCCAGGCCGCTCTGCCATTGGTCAATGCTGTTGGTGTCGCGCAGTTGTTGTGCAGTTGCCGCCAGGGTCTGCGCGTCAAGCTCACCGCGCCAGTAGGCCTCGCAACCAAATTTGAGTTCGCGGTTTGCGCCAATGCGCGGAAATCCCAGGTTGTGTGTCAGTGCCATGTCATATCCTCCATTGTGGCACCACTTTACGTAACCCTTCCGATGAATAAAAATGATGGTTATTCATCTATCAATGAGAAAAATTCATGTTGGAGCGATCACACCTGGCGTTGCTGCAGGCTTTGGAGCGGTGCGGCACCCTGGCCCTGGCGGCGGAGCATTTGTGCCTGAGCCAGTCGGCTTTGTCACACGCCATTCATAAACTCGAACGGCATTACGGCGTGCGCATCTGGCACAAAGAGGGGCGGCAGTTGCGCCTGAGTCAGGCAGGACTCTATTTGTTAGAGGTGGGCGCGCGCGTATTGCCGCAGTTTGAAGATGCCGACGCCGCGCTGCGGCGCTTCGCTGCCGGCAAGCAGGGCCTGCTGCGTATTGGCATGGAGTGCCACCCCTGCTACGAGTGGCTGGTGAGCATTGTGCGGCCCTTTCTGGACCGCTGGCCCCACGTGGATCTGGATGTGGTGCAGCAGTTCCGCTTTAATGGCTTGCAGGCGCTTGGCAACCATCAGGTTGATGTGGTCATCACCAGTGACCCCATTGAACAGCCCTCCTTTGTCAATCTACCCATATTTGCCTACGAGCTGGTGCTGGTGAGCGCCGAGGGTTGGGGGCAAACGCAGGCGGCTCATATCGAAGCGCCGCAACTGGCGGATCAAACCCTGCTGAGTTTTCCTGTGGCCCGCGACCGGCTGGATGTGTTCACCCAGTTCCTGTTGCCGGCGCAGGTGGAGCCGCAAATTCACAAGACGGTAGAAACCACCGAGATCATGCTGCAACTGGTGGCTGCCGGGCGCGGAGTGTGTACTCTGCCGGACTGGCTGGCGCAGCGCTATGTGCAACAGCACCCACTGCGCACCTGGAGACTGGGCGCGCGCGGCGTGCACAAGTGGCTGCACCTGGTCGTGCGCAAAAACGACGTTCGGGTGAACTATATTCAGGACTTTGTGCGCATTGCGCAGCAACCAGCGGACTAGGCCGGCAGTCTGGTGGATTGCATGAGCGGCCGGTTTTGAACCCGCAGGCCGCTGTTGGCCATCAGCTTAAGTAATTGGGTTTTGTCGCTTTTATTAAGAAACCCGCCCAGCTCTGTCTGAGTATGGTGGTCACACAGGTACAGGGTTCGCGCCGCCAAGGCGTGGTTGGCCTCTACGGCCAGTAGCACCATCTGCTGGCGGGCAAACTGCCAGTGGTGGCTGGGCTGATTGATGCCGCTCTCCAGCCTCACTTGGTCCGCCTCCAGGTAAAGCACCTGTTGAGCGTGAGTGGCGCGGCAGACGCGGTGCATAAAGTAGGCCAGCAGGCCCACCTCCAGGCCGGCAAACGGCAGTATCACCCAGGCGCCACCCATTGCCAGGAACAAGGAGGTACTTAAAGTAATACCGCCCAAAGCCAGAATGGTCATCTTGTTGACTCGCCAGCTGGCCGAGCAGTTGGGTGCCAGTACTATGGTGCCTTCACCGTTATTGATGTTGCTGATAACCATGCGCTTTCCCCGTTGACCGCGGTGACCACACAGACAGGATTATACGCACCTGCCCACCGGGGTGATCGGCGGCGCGGCGCAACCGGGGAGGCCCAAGCCCTCCGGCAGCAGCTTGCCCGCTGAGCTTGGGCCTGAGCAACGCCAGCTGGGAGTTGCTGGCAGTTTGGCCGCTTTGACGCGCGGGGGTTTCAGTCTTTCAGCAAACGGGCGGCGTCTTTGGCGAAGTAGGTGAGAATGCCGTTGGCGCCGGCCCGTTTTATGCACATTAAGGATTCCAGAATCACCGCTGTGGACAATACGCCGTTGTCGATGGCCATCTTGTGCATGCTGTACTCGCCGCTGACCTGATACACAAACGTCGGCACGCCAAACTCCTGCTTCACCCGGCGCACGATGTCCAGGTACGGCATACCGGGTTTGACCATGACCATATCGGCGCCTTCGCTAAGATCCATGGCAATTTCCTGCATGGCCTCGTCGCTGTTGGCCGGGTCCATTTGATAGTTGAATTTGTTGCTCTTGCCTAGACTGGCCGCCGAGCCCACGGCGTCGCGGAAGGGGCCGTAGTAGGCAGAGGCGTATTTGGCGGAGTAGGCCATGATCTGCGTGTTGATGTAGCCCTCACCATCCAGCGCCTGACGGATGGCGCCGACCCGGCCGTCCATCATATCCGAGGGCGCAATCACATCGGCGCCGGCCTCGGCGCAAACCAGCGCTTGTTTGCGCAGGGCCTCTACCGTTTCGTCGTTCATGACGTAGCCGGAAGCATTGATCAGGCCGTCCTGGCCGTGGCTGGTGTAAGGATCCAGCGCGCCGTCGCAAATAATGCCCATTTCCGGGTATTTGGCTTTGATTGCGCGCACGGTTCGCGCTACCAGACCCTCGGGGTCAAAAGCGGCGGCTCCGTCATCCGTCTTCAAGGACACATCGGTATTGGGGAAGAGGGCAATGGCTGGAATGCCCAGTTGCAGCAGTTCCTCTACCTCGCGCTCCAGAAGGTCAATGCTGAGCCTGTGGATGCCGGGCATGGAGGCCACGGCCTCGCGCCGGTTCTTGCCGTCCAGCACAAATACCGGGTAGATGAAATCGTTGACGGACAGCTCCGTCTCGCGCACCAGGCGGCGTGAAAAGTCACTGAAGCGGTTGCGACGCATGCGCACCTGGGGGAATTGGCGCAAGGCAGTTGGGCCGGACATAAACGCTCCTAAACAGCTAAAAAGGTATGCCGCAGAGGACGCTGTGCCATCCCCCCCGGACGAGGTCCAGAGCCTAGCCTATCGGCGGGAACTTGAGCAAGGGCGCAGTTAACACCGGCGGGGAATGGTCTACTGCACTTTGTGTTGCGGGGGGCAATATTGGGGTACCCTCGGGAACCCGTGCAACGGGGCTCCCGCAGTATCCCGGCCGCGCGTGACTAACCCACTGCGGTCGCCGGCAGGCTGTGGCGCTCGTATAAAAACTTCAGCGCCGTCGTGCGGGCGCGAATGTACTCCGGGTCGTCCACCAGATCCACACGCCGGCGCGGGCGGGGCAAAGGCACATCAATGATTTCACCAATGGTGGCCGACGGGCCATTGGTGAGCATGACAATGCGGTCGGACAGCAGCACCGCTTCATCCACATCGTGGGTAATCATAAGCACCGTGTTTTGCAGCTCCACCTGAATGCGCATCACTTCGTCCTGCAGTTTGGCCCGGGTAAGCGCATCCAGTGCGCCGAAGGGTTCATCCAGCAGCAGTACCTTGGGCTCCATGGCCAGTGCCCGTGCAATGCCCACGCGCTGTTTCATGCCGCCGGAGATTTCCGCCGGACGTTTGTGGATGGCGTGGTCCATGTGCACCATGGTCAGCATTTTCATGATCCAGTCGTGGCGCTCGGCCTTGGTTTTGCTTTGACCGAACAGCTTATTCACCGCCAGTGCCACGTTTTCGTACACGGTTAGCCAGGGCAGTAGCGAGTGGTTTTGAAATACCACACTGCGATCCGGGCCCGGGTCGTTCACTTCCTTGCCGTCCAATATCACCGCGCCGGAGCTGGATTTGAGCAGGCCGGCGACGATGTTGAGCACGGTTGACTTGCCGCAACCGGAATGCCCGATGATGGAAATGTATTCGCCTTTATTTACCTTCAAATTGATATCGCGCAAAACATTGGTGGACTGCTGACCGCGCGAGAAGGTCATGTCTATATTTTCCAATTGCAGATAACTGGCTGCCATGGGTTTTCTCCTTTAGCTGGCTGAAGTGCCGCGAGTGATTAAAGTGCCGGCATAAGCCACCAGCCGATCCAGAATAAAGCCCACCACGCCGACGTAAATCAATGCCAGAATGATGTCGCTCATCAGTGATGAATTCCACGCGTCCCAGATGAAAAACCCGATGCCCACGCCGCCTACCAGCATTTCTGCCGCCACAATGGCCAGCCAGGAGAGGCCAACACCGATGCGCAAACCGGAAAAGATATAAGGGGCCGCAGCGGGCAGCATGATTTTCCAAAAATATTCCGCACCGTTCAGCCGCACTACCCGTGCCACGTTGCGGTAGTCTTCGGGAATATTGCGAATGCCCACCGAGGTGTTGATGATGATGGGCCAGATGGCGGTAATGAAAATAACGAAAATGGCCGAGGGGTTGCTGTCCTGAAAGCCCGCCAGCGACAGAGGCAGCCAAGCCAGGGGCGGCACCGTGCGCAGCACTTGAAAAATCGGATCAAGGCCGCGCATGGCCCAGGTGGACTGGCCGACGAGTACGCCCAGGCCAACGCCTGCCAATACCGCCAGACTGTAACCGTAAGCCACCCGCTCAAGGCTTGCCAGAATCTGCCAGGCAAGGCCCACGTCGTTGCCGCCGTTATCGTAAAATGGGTTAAGTATCAGCTCCTGGGTTTCGCTAACCATCTGTGTGAACGACGGCAGCGCCGCACCCGGTTGCGAACATAGAAGCTCCCAAATGCCCACCAATACCATCAATATCACCACCGGCGGCAACACGTGACTGAGCAGGCCCGCGCGAAGACGGATAAATCCATTAGTGGCTTTGGCAGGTTTTACGGGCTCCGACACGGCCGGAGCAGGCGCGGGTTTCGGTGCCATAACTTTTATTTTGGGGCTGTCAGGATCGGCGCTTTTCGGCACCGCAGTGGCGGTTACTTCCCGTAGTTGGACTGGCGAAGTCATGGGCACTCCTTCATCTGGCTCTAATGTGGGCACAACCGTCCGCAGCTATTGGGCGGCGTCGGGTTTGCGGGCGGGCCCGCAGCAGTTCAACTGCGGGTCCAGGTTGGGAAGTCAGCTCATATTTTTGATGCTTAAGCTGTCCAGGTAGGCCTTGGGGTTTTCCGGGTCAAAAGTTTTGCCGTCAAAAAAGGTTTCTACGCCGCGCGAGGTGGATGCTGGAATGTCGCTTTCGGCAAGGCCCAGTTGTTTTGCGGCTTCGCGCCAGAGGTCTTCCCGGTTGACACTGTCAATCAAAGTTTTGGTATCTGTGCTTTCTGGCAGATAACCCCAGCGGATATCTTCGGTCAAAAACCAGAGGTCGTGACTTTTGAAGGGGTAGGACGCCTGGTCCTTCCAGTATCTCATCTGGAACTCGCTGTCTTTCACTGCTTTGCCATTGCCGTAATCAAAATCACCTTTCATGCGCGCGATGACATCTTTGTAGGGGGCGTTGATCCAACGGCGCGAAGAGCATATTTTTGCAACCTCTTCCTTGTTTTCTGCATTTTCACAGTACATTTGCGCTTCCATGACCGCCATGATCAAAGCCTGGGTCGCCTTGGGGTATTTCTCTACGTAATCTGCGCGCAGGCCTAAGGATTTTTCCGGGTGGTTTTTCCACAGTTCGCCGGTTGTCAGCGCGGTATAGCCAATTTTTTGGTTGATGAGCTGCTCGTTCCAGGGCTCACAAACACAAAAGGTGTCCATGTTGCCCACCTTCATATTGGCAACCATCTGTGCCGGTGGCACAACGATGGTGGAAATGTCAGTGTTGGGGTTGATGCCGCCTGCGGCCAGCCAGTAGCGAATCCATAAATCGTGGGTTCCGCCCGGAAAAGTCATTGCGGCACTGATGGCCTTGCCGGATGCACGCTTGGCAGCCAGTGCGGCTTTGAAGGGGGTGGCATCCACGCCCAACTTGAGATTGGCGTACTCATTACCTACCGAAATACACTGACCGGCAAGGTTGAGTCGTGCCACAATATTGATGGGAGTGGGAATATTGTTGGACGTCATGGCACCGCTTGAGATCAGATATGGCATGGGGGTCAGAATGTGTGCGCCGTCTATGCCATTTCTTTCTGAACCAAGCACCAGATTGTCGCGGGTTGTGCCCCAGGATGACTGCTTAAGCACCTCTACATCGGGCATGCCGTATTTTTTGAAGAAGCCTTTTTCCAAGGCAACAAACAGCGGTGCGGCGTCGGTCAAGGCAATAAAACCCAGCTTTGCGCTGGTGGTCTCCGGGCCGTTTGAGCCTGCAGCCCAGGCCATGCTTCTGATTCCGGGTGTCATGAAGCTCAACATGGAAGCACCGCCGTAAACAGCGGAGTTTTTCAAAAAGCCCCTGCGCTCAATGGATACTGCGTCGGCCGTGGAACTGGAGCGCGCTTCAACCAGGTTCTCTTCATTTTTGCTCATGATTCACTTCCTGAAATAGAATTTCGCACCGTTTTGGGTGCGTGAGGTTTTAGGTCCGGTGGCGTCCTGTTTGGGTTTGAATGAACAAGCCGAATTCCAACAGGTCATCCGTGACGCCCGCTTCTGAATTGCCTAAATCAAACTCTGTGCCAGAATGTGAAGCCCCAAAAGCGGGCGCGCAGCAGGTGTATAGCGCAATGATTTTCTTGGAATAATTGTTTCGCAGTGAATTTATTTAAGGCGGATGCGCCAAGTTGTGGCGCTGGATTGGAGGCGGGCATGCGCATAAGCAGCGCACAATTTTTGGGTTGGCCCCAAATTGGCGCTGTCACGGTGACGGATTTCAGTTGCAGACAAGGCGGTGTTGAAAACAGGGTGCTTTGATGAGCACAATAAAATGGGGCAGGCGCAATGGGTGTCAAAGCAGAAAAGGTGCCGCCCATTTCATCGGGCGGCGGCGCGCAGGTTTCAGTTGCCGCAGGGCAGGAACACGTCGCTGCGGATGTGTTGCATGCTGGCTCCCGCAAGAAAACACTGTTTTTTCAGTTTGCGCACAAAGCTCTCGCCGCCGCATAGATAGATGGCCATGCCCTTGGTGCTCGGATAAAGCTCTTTAGTGAAGTTGTAAACGTCAGCCTGCACCGCGCCGCTAAAGTCTGGCGCGCTTGACTGGCACAGGTAGCTGACCTGGAGCTGAGGGTAAGCTGCAGCCAACTCCGCCAACTCATCCTGCAAATAAAAGCCGTGCGCTTCCCGTGCGGCACAGATCAGGTGAATACTGCCACTGTGGTTTTGCAGCAGGGCGTCACGGGCAATGCCGTACAGTGGAGCAAGTCCGGTGCCGCTGGCCAGCAGCAACAGTGGTTGATCCGGCGAGCCGGTCTCGTAGACACACTCGCCCATCGGGCCTTGCACCGTGAGCAGATCGCCGCTCGTCAATGACTGGATGACCTGCCCGCTGAAGCGGCCGCAGGGAATGTTGCGCACATGCAGTTCGATGAAACCCTCGGAGGGAAGGCTGGCTATGGAATAGCTGCGCAGGTTTTGTGGGTCGAGCCAGATGTTTATGTACTGCCCGGGCACAAACGCCAGATCGGCTTCCAGTCGCAGGCGGGTGACCTGGGGAGTCAGCTGCTGACAATGGATAACCCGTGCCTGGGTTTTGGGCTTTACGGCACTGCTTCTTTCCACGCAAAGATCGGCCGCAGGATAACAGCTGCAGCTTAAGAACAAGCCCAACTGCTTTTGCGACGCTTTTAATCCGGCTTGCGCCTTGGCCGGAATGTCGCCTGCGGTCCCGCGCAGTATGCAGGACTGGCAGGCGCCGCCGCGACAGCCGTGCGGTATTTCCTTGCCGTTGCGCAGTAGCGCATCCAGAACGGATTCTCCGGCGGCCAGCTCGAACCGTGCGCCCTCAAAATCAATGACCGACATTGCTCCCCCTTAAATAATGTTTGGCCGCCTGCAACAGTAAAAGCCTTTAGCGATTGAGAACATCGTCCTTGACGCTAAGTGCAATACCCGCAACCTCGCCAATGTCCTGCTCACTCACGCCCAGCTCTTGCAAGGTGCCGGCAAGGTGCTCTACCACCGCATCAAAATGCGTTTCGTTCAAGTTCATGTGTTTGTGCGCGGTGCGCATATCCGTGCCGCTGTAGGCATTGGGGCCACCAAAAGCCATGGTTAAAAAAGCTTTTTGCTTGCCGGCCTGGGCCTCCATGTCCACGGTATCAAAGAAGTGGCTGATGCGATCGTCACTGAGAACCTTGCGATAAAAAATATCCACGGCGGCGTCAACGGCGGGGGCACCGCCAATGCGTTCAAACAGCTTGGGTTGGGCTTCTGTTGAATTACTCATGGTTAGTTCCTCTGTGGTAGGTGACGACGATGCACAGTTGCAAAGCCGCAGGAGTCGGGCTATCTTTGAAGGTGTATATGATTTGCATGTTCGGGAAGAAGATAGCGCCCCAGGCCGGTTATTTCAAGCGGTTTTTTTTATTCTGTGGTCAAAGCGTGCAAGCTGCCCAACCTTTGGCAAGAGGCGCCCGGGCGAAAACTGCTAAGATGACGTTAATTGTCTGCCTGAGACGAAGGTTTATGTTATGCAGCTAACCCGCCACACCGATTACGGTCTGCGCATCCTGTTGTATCTGGCTTTAAAGCCGCCGGCCTACGTTGCCCGCATCGACGAGGTGACCGACGCCTTTGCGTTGTCGCGCAATCACGTAACCAAGCTGGTACATAAGCTGGCAAAATCCGGGCTCATCATCAGTCAGCGCGGCAATGGTGGCGGGTTTCGCTTGGGGCGCGACGCCAGTCAGATTCAGTTGGGTGAGGTGGTGCGTCTGTTGGAGAGCAACCTGCAGGCGGTGGACTGCAGTGCGCCGGAGCAGTGTGTGTTGCTGCCGGCGTGCCATTTGAAAGGCATTTTGGCCAATGCCATGGGCGCTTTTATGCGCGAGTTGGACGGCTATGTGTTGTCGGACCTGGTGGACCGTCAGCAGGCTGTAACAATTCTCAAATTCCAGGATCTTGCCTGATTACCGCGCCTGTGTGTGTTTGTCCCTGGCCGGGCTGCAGCTTACTCATTTGCACCGCTTCCTGATCCACAAAACGACCGCTGCTGCGCATGGCAGGCAAAAGAATCCGGTCGGCAAAAGCGCAGCCTGTCTGCCCTGGATCATTTTTGGCGGTGATCGTCAGCTGCAGGCGGGTCTGATTACGGTCGAGCTTATCGGCGAAGCCGTGCAGCAGCCAGGGCTCGTCCTTCAGCCACCGGGGCGGTGGCCGGCGCTCATTGCGCACCGGCCAGATCTTCCATGAAGTCCAGCAGGCCCTGGTGGCGTACCT
This sequence comes from uncultured Cellvibrionaceae bacterium, assembly GCA_964399955.1. GTDB lineage: Bacteria > Pseudomonadota > Gammaproteobacteria > Pseudomonadales > Cellvibrionaceae > CAYNST01. The sequence continues at coordinate 12,047 of CAYNST010000003.1, forward strand.
GCTGGCGGTGGTTGGCCCAAAGAGCCTGAATCTTGGCCTGGTTGCAGACCTTGCGGTCCACCAGCACCCGGGTGTTGAGCTCGCCGATGGCGCGGGCGGTGGGGCATTTGCTGAATACAAACTGGTTGCTGATCAGGTCCATGAAGGGCCCGGACTTGCTGGTGGGCATGATGAACAGCAGCTGCAGCCCCAGGCTTTCGGTGAGGTAGGCAATCACCTCGCGTGAGCGGGTTTCATCCATCTTGGAGAAGGCCTCGTCCACCAGCACCATGCGCAGGTGGGTATTGCCCTCGTCGAAGCGGAAGGCCGAGGTGACCGCCGCCGCGCGGATGATATAGGCCGGCGTCTCCAGCTGGCCGCCGGAACCGGTGCCGTACTGGCTCAGGGGGATGGGCGCCTTGCCCTCCGGCTCCTTGTAGATTTCGTAGTGCCGATAGTTGCGGTAATCGCTCAAGCGCCCCAGCTCCCGCAGGGCAATCTGCTCGTCCGGGTCCAGCAGCATTACCATCACCTTGTCGCGCACCGCACAGGCCTTGGCAGACAGCTCCGCCTCGAACAGGCTGGCGCCGTCGCCCAGGTTGGGCAGCTCGATCACCTCTTTGAAAAAGCGCCAGTATTCGCGGTACTCCGGCACCCAGTCGTAGGCAAAGTAGAAGCGCTCCCGGTCGGCGCCGAAGCGGTGGTGCTCCAGCTCTTTATTGAGGTCATCAAGAATGCGTTTGCCGTCGGTGATGGCTTGATAGATGGAGTGGCACAAATTGGTGACAAAGGCGGTGTTGAAGCTGTCCTTGAGGGCAGAGAGCTTGTCGAACTTGTCCACCAGCACGTTGTTTTTCAGGCGGTTGTGCAGCAGGTCCACCTCGGCGCCCAGCCGGTTGAGGCGGCCAAAAAAAGCCTCACTGTGGCGCTCGCTCGGGCCGGTATCGTAGGCAATGCTGTCGCCGGTGGCGCACTGTTGGTTGTGCTGCAGCACGGCCTGGTAGAGCGCGCGCTCGGCGTTTTCCAGTTGCTCGCCCAACTGCTTGAGCTGCTCTTCCAACTCCCCACCGGAGGCGTCTGCCGCTTCGGCCTCCATCTGCGTGAGGGCCGCTTCGACATCAAAGTGCGGCCGGTGCGCACTGATGCGGTGAGCTGCCTGCTCCAGCTCGCCCAGGCGTTCGGTGAAAATATCCTGCGCCCGGGCCAGTTCCTGCACATGGCGCTCCCCGGTGCGGCTGCGCTCTTTCAAGCGGCCGGCGTCCTCGTTCAGCTCGCGAATTTGATCGTCCAGCTCGTTGTGCTGTTGTTTCAGCGCCTGCAGCTCGTCTTCCAGTTGCTGGAAGTCGGATAAATCCAGCTGGCGCAGCGCCGACTGGGTACTGGCCCACTGCCGGTGCAGCGCCAGCATGGCTTCGACGATTTCCAGACAGGCCACCGGTTTGATGGCGTCCACCCAGCGCAGTGCGGCATTGCCCGATTCCAGATACTGCTCCAGGCGATTGGCTTCTTCGATCAGCGCCTCGCCCTCGGCCAGTTTGGCGCGCAGGGCGCGCTCGCGGGCGGCCTGGCCAAACACCAGCTCGCTGTCGTCCATGTCACAGCGCCACATACTGTAGTTGCCGGAGGCCATGCCCTCGGCGGTCAGACCGCGGGCGGTGGTGCGCAGCGTCTCGGCGTCGGCCACCATGGCGACACTGCCGTAGCTGGCCTTCAGGTAGAACTCGGCGGTCTTGTGGCTGAAGCTCATTACCTCGGTGATGGAATCCTTCGCCAGCGACAGGCGCTCGGCGTCGCGCTGGGCCTTGGCCCCCTGAATAACGCGGGCCTTGTTGCGGCGGGCGTCCGGCAGGGCACGCACAATGCGAATGGCTTCGGCTTCATAGTCCGCTTCCACAATGATGGAAAAGCGCGCGCCGCCGATGTAGCCTTCAATGGCCATCTGCCAGCGCGGGTCCAGCACCTCGATATAGTCACACAGTACCTGTGGGTCTGCCGCCGGGCAGGCCTGACGGATGGCCGCCAGAGCGGTCTCGACGTAGCCGGGGTAGCTGACCTTGCGGTTCTCCAGCAGTTGAATTTCGCGTTGCTTTTGCTTCAGCCGCAGGTTGAGGTCCTGGCGGCGGCGCTCGGCGCTGGCGGTGGCGCTGGCCAGTTGCTCGCGCACGCTGGGACCGGATTCGGTGTTGTAGAGGTATTCCACCGCGCGCCGGTGGGCGGCTTCCGCCAGCCGTATCTGATCCAGATAGCTCTCCAGTGGCGCAATGTCTATCCAGTCCTGCCCCAACAGCTGGCTCAGGTCGATGCCGGTGCTGGCAGAGATGCTGATGGCCTCTTTGGCCAGTTGGCGAAAGGTCTTGTCCTCCAGCGCCGGCGCGTCCAGCCCGGGCGACTGGGAGTTCATGTGCTCCAGCAGGTGTTGCAGGGCCTGGGCGTTGCTGCCAAGCAGTTTGTCCTGCTGCATCAGGGGCGCGGTTTTGGCCACCAGTTGACGGTTGCACTCTTCCAGCCGTTGCTCCAGCTCGTCCTTGGTTTTCAACGCGGGTATGCCCTGCCTGCGGGCCTCCAGGGCGACGATGGTCTCGTGTTTCTGGCGGCGGCGATCCACCGCCAGGCGCAGGCTTTCTTCGTTGGCGGCCACCGCCTCGCGCTCGTTTTGCTGGGCGCGTTTGGCGGCCAGGTAGGCTTTCTGGTTCTGCTGGGCGCGGCGGCTGGCTTCACGGTATTCCGCCAGGGCGCGATCCGTCCACAGGGTGACGTAGTCGGCGGCGTACTGCTTGGCCTGCTGCAGGGTGCCAATGGCGTTGCGAATGGCGCGGGTATCCTGCTCCATCTGGTGAATGGTCTTCATCAGCTCGGAGACGTTGCGGATGGCGTCGCCCAGGTCCTTGGGCTCCAGAATCTCGCGGGCGACAAATTCGTTGATGCTCTTGACCGGCTTGTAAGCCATGAAATTGGCAAAGGTGCGCGCCGCGTGCTTGGCCTCCCGGTCCGACACGGCATCAGTGCGCCCGCGCAGGGCGCCGTAAAGCCTGCGCAGGTAGACGCCTTTTTTGTCGTAAACCTCTACCGCGTTGCTGCCGAAGGACTTTTTCAGCTCCGTGGCCAGCTCGGTGATGGGCAGCACGTGGCGGCCGTCATCGCGGGTTTTGACAAAGTCCGGCAGGGTCAGCTGCTCGGCGGGCACGATGATAAAAAACAGCTCGCCCAGGCGGGCCTGGGCCTGAGGCCCGGCGCGGTCCAGGTGGGCGCGCATGCACAGCACGGCAGTAAACACCTCGCCGCTTTCACCCGGGGTGGGATGAAACACGCCGGCCACGTAGGAATCCGTGGTCCAGGGGCGGGCGTAGCTGCCGTCGTCGCAGCCGAGCACGTAGGAAGCCAGGGTGCGCACCTGCTTGCCGCCCCGCCCGCGCTGGGTGGTCTCGTCCTGGCCGGGGTTGTAGTTGAACAGGTTCTCGTGGGCCGCCGTCATCAGGGTTTGAATGGCGTCCGCGGCGGTGGTTTTGCCGGAGCCATTGCCGCCCGAGAAAAGATTGATGGGGCCAAAGTCGAATTCCAACTGCGGAATATTGCCCCAGTTGACCAGTACGGCACGCTTCAGAAACATCAGTGGTTTTCTCCGTCAAACAGACTGGTGTCCGCTGCATGTTGCGCGGGCGGGGCGATGGGGGCAGGGGCCTCGGGGCCGGCGGCCGGGTCGCCTGCGGCCAGGCTTGCCAGCACCTCGTCGCTGACAAAGCTGACAATGGCCGGCTGTATGCGCAGCCAACTCTCGTCGCTGTCCATGTCGTCATCGGCACTGATCTGGATCAGGCGCAGCTGGCGCAGGCGGCGAAACAGGTTTTTGCGCTCCACCTGCCCCTCTGGCAGGTTGCGGCCCAGCAGATTGCTCATGGCCAGGCTCAGCGCCTCCAGCGACAGCACCACCCGGCCGCGGTCGTCCACCTGGCCCTCGCGCAGGGCTTTTTCGTACTCGGCCCTGAGCACCAGAATTACCGCTACTTCCTGCTGGCTGGGCCGGGTGCGAAAGCCCCCGGCAAAGGGGCTGTCTTCGGCGTCCGGCAGGCCCGGCACCTGGGCGCCCGGCGGGTAAATGCGCACAAAGTTGAAGCGCCGCTCGTGGGCAATGCGAATGCCCAGCACCGCCAGGTAGTCCTCTACCAGGTCCGCGCACAGCAGGTAGCGGTCGTACAGAGTGGCCTCCACCTGGCTTTCGTCGCGGCAAATCACGCCGTAATCCAGCAGACGTACCAGCACCTCGGCATATTCGTCCTGGCGCAGGCCGGTGGGTTTCAGCTGTTCTTGGATGAAGGCGTCAATCATGAGAGGGTCTTGAGTTCAATGGTGAATTCGTCCAGTTTCTGGTAGTACTCGGTGCTGTGGGTGCGACCGGTAGGCTCGACGCTGAAAATGTGCTCAGAGCCCAGATTGTTGGCGGCGGCCACCTCAATGACGTGCGCCAGCGCCAACAGGTCGCGGGCGTTGGCAACCGGCAATTGGCGGGTGGAGATGCACTCGCCCTGACGCAGCGCGCCAAGAACATAACTGCGCAGGGACTGGTTGTCCATGGCAAAGGCCTGATCCAGCAATTGCTGAATCAGCAGTTCACGCTGAGCCTCCGGGTCCAGCGGTTGGTCGTCGGCAACGGCGGTTTGCAGCGTCTGCGCGGAGCGGCGCTCCTGCAGTTTTATCTGCGCCGGGTCCACCAACTGCAGTTTCATGGCCGCCATTGCCTGGCCGGCGTTCTGCAGGCGCTGCGTGCGCTCGGCCTCCGGCAGGGCGCGCAGTGTCTGGCAAAGACTCAGCAGGTCGTTGTTGCTCTGGCTGTGCAGGTAACTCAGCTGGCGAATGATGATGTCGGCGCGCTTGGTGAAGCCGTGCAGGGCGCGGCGCAAAGCCGGCAACATGATGTCCGCCGCATTGCTCATGCGCCGCTCGATGGTGTCCAGTACGCGCCACAGCAGGGATTGACCGGCCACGGCCTGCTCCGGCAGCAGGCGGCGCAGGGACAGTTCGGTCTGTTGCTTGAACTCCTTGGGGCGGCGGCGGATGCGGTCGATGGCGCGGGTTATCTGGTCGCGGTATTTTTCCACACTGTCGGCGGACAGGCGCACGGAGATATCCGGTTGAAAGCGTTTTTCCATGAATTCAAAAAACTGATCGGTGGCCTGTTGTACCAGTTGCTGGGATTCCACCTCGCGCACCAGCTGGCGTTTGCGCTCTTCCAACTCGGCGACGATGTCGGTAAAGTCAGTGACAATGCGCTCGGAGTACTCGAAGGCATCCAGCAGGTCGTGTACCTCACCGCGCTGAATAAAGGCCTCCAGCGCGTTGAGGGTGTTGCGGGTATTGCGGTGGCGCGTGCGAATCTGGGTGCCGTCCGCCTCCACCAGCGGTTGGGTAAACAACCGGCCCATGCGGCTGAAGGGGTAGGTGGACTGCAAGGTGGCGGTATCTACCTGGCGCTCCAGCCAGCCGCAATCCAGCAACTGCTTGAGAATCCAGCTGGCCTGCTCGCGGTTGTGCTTGAAGCGCTGCTCGCCGGGTTCCGCCTCGCCCTCCAGTACCGGCGCGCGCACCAGTGCCTCCTCCAGAATCTCCACCACCTGCTCGCGCGACAGCGCCTGGCCGTAGTCGGCATTGGCGCTGTAGAGGCGTTGGTAGAGCAGGCATAGGCACTGCACCACCTGCTCCCGATATTTGCTGGTGAGTGGCTTGAAGAAATCCTGGCGCTGTTCGACAAAAAACATGTTGGTTACGGCTTGTGAAGTGGCAGACGAAGGTGCGCGAATGGGCACTATTGTAGTGTCTAATCCGGCCTATGTCTGGTTGTGAGGCTTCGGCATGTCAGCTGCGGGGCGCAAAGCCGCAGCCGCTATCAGTATTTGAAGTAGAGACCTGTCTCTGCGGTGACATTGACCTTATTGAAGCTGTCGTAGGTTGCGTAGCCCGCCATCAAATTGAAACCCATGCGCTTGGCAAAGTTCATTTCTATGCCAAAACCCACGCCGTGATTGGTGAATCGGTCTGTCCTTCGCCCGGTGAACTCGGTCGGCTCGTAGGCCTCGGTTGTTTTATCGGCTTCCAGGTAAAAGATGCGGTCGGAGCTGTAATAGAAGTGATTGCCCTGGTACAGATAAAGAGTTGTGCTCTCGGCGAGTATCAGCGGATATAAAAAGGTGAATCCGGCGCTGTAGCGGGATGTGTTCTCGGTGCCGTAAGGAGCAAAAGTCAACTGGTAACCCAGTTTGCCGGGAAAATAACGATAGGACAGGCCATAGCCGGTGGTAAATCCGGCGCCCATGCCAATGGCGTGCCTGAAGGGTTGATGCACCGATACCTGGGCTGCGGCACTCATGCAGCCCAATGCGAGGGCCAGAGCGCTGGTAAGGCTCACGAAAGCTGTTTTCATATTAGGCGGATCCCGTCGTCTGGTCATCTGGCGGCGGCAATCCATGCGCCGGTGTGACGTTATGAATATTGTTGCCGCACACCTGCTGCATTCCGCGCACTAGCCAGGGGCG